>SKYA01000065.1 GCA_007128135.1 Paracoccaceae bacterium
ATGTCTTGCTCGCACGGAAATCAAGGCTTGCGCCTGCTGTGCGATACCGCTAAGGGAGCACCACTTCACAGGCAGAGGCGGGCCTGCGGGACAGACAGACCCTGCACGTCCACCGGTTGAGGCCCTCATCAAGGGGTGCCTTCAGATCCTCTGCTCAGGCGCAAACCGGAAAGGAAAACGATATGGCGCTTCCTGATTTCTCGCTGCGTCAGCTTCTGGAAGCTGGCGTGCATTTCGGCCACCAGACCCAGCGCTGGAACCCGCGCATGGCCCCATATATCTACGGCGAGCGCAACGGCATCCACATCATCGACCTGACGCAGACCCTGCCGATGCTGGACGCGGCGCTCAATGTCATCCGCGAGACAGTTGCCAAGGGCGGTTCGGTACTTTTTGTCGGCACAAAGCGGCAGGCCGCCAAGGCGATTGCCGAGGCCGCCGAGAAATCCGCGCAATACTACATGAACCACCGCTGGCTGGGCGGCACGCTGACCAACTGGAAAACCGTTTCGCAATCGATCCAGCGCCTCAAGCAGATCGACGAGCAGCTCGAGAGCGGCGCCGAGGGTCTGACCAAGAAAGAGCGCCTGGGCATGGAACGCGAGCAGGCCAAGCTTCAGGCCAGCCTTGGCGGTATCCGCGACATGGGCGGTCTGCCGAGCCTTCTGTTCGTCATCGACGTGAACAAGGAAGACCTGGCCATCCTTGAAGCCCGGAAACTGGGTATCCCGGTTGTGGCGGTGGTCGATACCAACTGCCCGCCCGAGGGCGTGGATTACATCATCCCCGGCAATGATGACGCGGCCCGCGCAATCGCGCTCTACTGCGACCTTGCCGCGCGCGCGGCGCTTGACGGGATGAGCGCGCAGATGGGTGCGGCCGGGATCGACCTTGGCGCTCTGGAAGAGGCCCCGGTCGAGGAAATCCTGGCCGATGCAGGCATCGAATCCTCCGAAGCCTGAGCGGCCGACATGAAATTGTGACAGCGGCGTGCGAGAGGCGCCGCAATCACTCTTTCCATTCTTGCAGGAGACAAAAAGATGGCAATCACCGCAGCGATGGTGAAGGAACTGCGCGAAACCACAGGCGCAGGCATGATGGATGCGAAAAAGGCACTGACCGAGACCGGCGGCGACATGGAGGCCGCACAGGACTGGCTGCGCACCAAGGGGCTGGCCAAGGCCGCGAAGAAATCGGGGCGTGTGGCAGCCGAGGGACTTGTCGGCATCGCCGTCGAAGGCGGGCGCGGCGTGGCCGTCGAGATCAATTCCGAGACCGATTTCGTGGCCAAGAATGCCGAATTCCAGGGCATGGTAGCTCAGATCACACAGGCTGCCGTCGGGGTCAGTGACCTCGAGGCGCTGAAAGAGGCCGATCTGGGCGGAAAGCCGGTCGCAACCGTGTTGACGGATGCGATCGCCAAGATTGGCGAGAACATGACCCTGCGCCGCATGGCCGTGATCGAGGGCGAGAACGTTGCCGCCTATGTTCACAATGCCGCGACCGAGGGCATGGGCAAGATCGGCGTGCTGGTCGCTCTGAAAGGTGCTGACAACGGCATCGGCAAGCAGATTGCGATGCATATCGCCGCGACCAACCCGGCCTCGCTGTCGGAAGAAGACCTTGACCCCGCCCTGGTCGAGCGCGAAAAGAACGTTCTCAGCGAGCAGGCGCGTGAATCGGGCAAGCCCGAGGCCGTGATCGAGAAGATGATCGTCGGCCGTATGAAGAAGTTCTTCGAGGAAGTGACCCTTATGGGCCAGAAATTCGTCATGGACCCGGACCGTACCGTGGCCGAGGTCGCGAAAGAGGCCGGGGTCGAGGTGCTGGGCTTCGTGCGCATGGGCGTGGGCGAAGGCATCGAGAAGGTCGAGGAAGATTTCGCCGCCGAAGTGGCCAAGATGCAGGGCTGAGCCCTCTCGTCATTGCTGAAACGACAGCGGCGCCCTTGCGGGCGCCGCTTGTCATTATAATGATCGGCGGAGTGACCGGCCCCACGACAGCGACCGGCACTGCGCTGGTTCAGGCGCTGGCGCGCGCTTGCCGCTTGCGTTCATGCGGGTCGAGGAAGCGTTTGCGCAGCCGGATCGACTTGGGCGTTACCTCCACGAGTTCGTCATCGTCGATATAGGCAATCGCCTGTTCCAGCGACATGATCACGGGCGGCGTCAGCTTGACCGCGTCATCCGTGCCCGAGGCGCGCACATTGGTCAGTTTCTTGCCCTTGAGCGGGTTCACTTCCAGGTCATTGTCGCGGCTGTGCTCGCCGATGATCATGCCCTGATAGACTGGGTCCTGCGGGTTGATGAACATCCGCCCGCGCTCTTCCAGGTTCCACAGCGCATAGGCGACGGCTGTGCCATCTTCCATCGAGATCAGAACCCCTTCGCGGCGACCCGGAATCGAGCCCTTGTAGGGCGCCCACTCATGGAACACGCGGTTCAGCACACCCGTGCCGCGCGTATCGGTCAGGAATTCGCCGTGATAGCCGATCAACCCGCGCGAAGGCACATGCGCGATGATCCGCGTCTTGCCTGCGCCTGCGGGTCTCATCTCGACCAGATCGCCGCGGCGCGGGCCGGTGAGTTTCTCGATCACGGTACCGGTGTATTCGTCATCCACATCGATAGTGACTTCCTCGACCGGCTCCAGCCTTTGCCCGCCCTCGTCGCGCATCAGCACGCGCGGGCGCGAGATGGACAGCTCGAATCCCTCGCGGCGCATGTTCTCGATCAGCACGCCCATCTGCAACTCGCCCCGGCCCGCGACTTCGAAGGCCTCGCCGCCCGGTGTGTCGCTGACCTTGATCGCGACATTCAATTCCGCCTCGCGCATCAGGCGCTCGCGGATCACGCGGCTTTGCACCTTGGAGCCGTCACGGCCCGCAAGGGGCGAATCATTGATCCCGAAGGTGACCGAGATCGTGGGCGGGTCGATGGGTTGTGCCGGCAGCGCCGTGTCCACCTCGGGCGCGCAGAGCGTGTCGGCAACCGTGGCTTTCGACATGCCCGCAATCGTGACAATATCGCCCGCCTCGGCCATGTCGATGGCCTGCTGGCCAAGTCCGCGGAAGGCAAGGACCTTGGTGACCCGGAACTGCTCGAGCCGGGCGCCGTCGCGCGACAGCGCCTTGATGGTCTCGCCTGCCCGGAGCGTGCCGGATTCCACGCGACCGGTCAGGATGCGGCCCAGATACGGGTCAGCCGAGAGCGTGGTCGCCAGCATCCGGAAGGGTTGCGCGCGCGCGGCGATCTGCGCGGGGGCCGGCACATGGGACACGACCAGATCGAAGAGCGCGGACATGTCGCGGCGCGGCCCGTCCAGTCCGGTATCGGCCCAGCCATTGATGCCAGACGCATAAAGAACCGGAAAATCAAGCTGTTCGTCGCTCGCACCCAGATTGGCGAAGAGGTCGAACACCTCGTTGAGCGCGCGGTCGGGCTCGGCTGCGGGCTTGTCCACCTTGTTCAGCACCACGATGGGACGCAGGCCCAGTGCAAGCGCCTTGGAGGTGACGAATTTCGTCTGGGGCATCGGCCCTTCGGCGGCATCCACAAGCAGCACCACACCATCGACCATCGACAGGATCCGCTCCACCTCGCCGCCGAAATCGGCGTGTCCGGGCGTGTCCACGATATTGATGCGCATGTCCTTCCACTCGACCGAAGTGGCCTTGGCGAGGATCGTGATCCCGCGCTCGCGCTCGATGTCGTTGCTGTCCATCATGCGCTCGGAGGTCGCCTGATTCTCGCGAAACGCGCCCGACTGTTTCAGAAGCTCGTCCACAAGCGTGGTCTTGCCATGGTCAACATGGGCGATGATCGCGATATTGCGAAGGGTCATGACTCGGGCCTTTTCGGGATGCTGCGGTGCCGCATTAGCCGATCGGGGCGCACAAGGCTACCCCTGATCGCCTGATGTGCCGCTCCGTCACGGCCTTCAGTGTCCGACCGAACCGCTGAAGACGTTGATGACCACGATTCCGGCGATGATAAGCCCCAGCCCGGCCACGGCAGGCCCGTCCAGACGCTGGCCAAAGACCATCCAGCCGATTGCGGCGATCAGGCAGATCCCCAGCCCCGACCAGATGGCATAGGCCACGCCCACCGGGATCACCCGCAGCACCAGTGCCAGGAGCCAGAACGAGAGCGCATAGGCCACCACCACGATCAGCGCAGGCCAGGCCCGGGTCATGCCATCGCTGGCCTTGAGCGCCGTGGTGCCTATGGTCTCGAACAGGATGGCAACGCCCAGATAGAGCCAGTGCATCTGTCCCCCTCCTTCAGACCGGCTGGCCCGCGCGCATCCGCGCGACGGCCTGCTCGACCTCGCGCAGCCGCTCGGCATTGGGCGGATGCGTGCCGAGGAACTGGTTGCCCGGGTCGGGGATGCGGCGGAAGATCTGTGCCCCCGCCAGCGGATCATAGCCCGCGCGCGCCGCGATCAGCGCGCCGATGCGGTCGGCTTCCAGCTCGAACGGCCTGGCATAGCGCCGCGCACCGACCGTGGCCGAGGCATTGATGATCTGTCGCGCGGTCATCTGGTCGGCTCCCAGCAGTGCCGCCGCGACACCGCCCAGCAGCGCGCCGGTCTGTGCCTCGCGCTGGATGCGCGGCAGGTGGTCGGCAATGTGATGGGCGGCCTCGTGGCCGAAGATCAGGGCGATCTCGTCCGGGCTCTGCAGGTCGCGGATCAGCGACTCGGTAAAGGCGATGATCGGGCGGCCGTCGCGGTCGCGGGTATGAAAGGCATTGGGCGGTTGGCCGGGGCGGTCATCTAGAATGACAGTGAACTCGCAGCGCAGATGCGGGCTGCGCTCGCGGCAGATCTGGGTGGCGACGGGTTGCATCCGGCGCACGACCGCGTCGAATTGCGCCCGTGCGACTGTGGCTGCCGGGCGCGATGACTCTGGCGCCGGTGCCAGCGGGGCGACCGGTGTCAGGGTGCAGCCGGAAAGCATCAGGGCAAGAACTGCTGCAACAAGGCGGGGGGTGAAACCGGATGGCATGACGTACTCCGAAAGCGCATGACGGGGTGAGGTCGGAGGGAGGCTTGCTTGTCAGTGGGCAGATAGCGCGTTTGCGGTGCCGGAGCAATTCCGGAACGGGACGGCCTGCCCTGCGGGACTGTCACGCGGGGGCAGAGCGCGGCGCGAAGGTGCCGTGCTCTGCCCGGTTGCCGTCAATCGGGGCGCCCCTGGCCCGGGGCAGATTTGTCAAGGTGGAAATTGAGTTTGTTCGGCAAGACAATGAGAGCAGGCTGTGGCCCGCATGGGCTGTTCGACGGCATGTCGGAGATTTGGAGTCGCGCCTGGAGCGCGCGGGTGTGAGGAGCCGCGCGGCCTGCGGGTTGAGGGGGCATTCCCCTGTCAGCCCGCGTCGCGGACCAGCGCGCGCAGATCGCGTCCGATTGCCTCCATCCGCGCCTCGGCCGCGGCGCGTTCTGCCCGGCCGGCCAAGATTTCGGCCTCGATCGAGTCAACACGCGCGCGGCGGTCGCGTGTGGCCGGGCTGTCATCACCCAGTTGCACGATGAGGTTGACCAGCCGCTCCTGATCGGCGATCAGTTCCGCCTCGGCGGCGGCCAGCCGGGCCAGTCTCCGGCGCAAGTCGCCTTCCTCCGCGCGCAGATGCTGCATGTCGCCCAGAAGCTGTATCAGCGCCGGGTCGGGAATCCGCGCCGACCATGCGGCCAGAGCCTCGGTGTCGAGATCCAGCAGCGCAATCCGCGTGGAGGTAACACGGTGCTCTACCACCTCATGCTGTGTCAGCGCCCCGGTGGCCACCGGTATTGCGAAGCGCGTCACCTCGAATCCGGTTTCGCCGCCCGCGGTCTGCATCTCCCAGCCATGGCGCAGCGGGTGCAGAAGGGTCAGCACGCGGTCATCCTCGGGGGCGCCCTCGATACGATAGGTTGTACGTCGTTCGATCCGGTCCTCGGCCAGCAGCACCGCGTCCACGATCCGCACCGCACGCAGGCTTTGTGACTCGGTCGCCTGTTCGGTCACGCGCATGGCGGTATCCGTCGCGAATTCCACCAGTTCCCGCGCGCCCGGGGCAAGTTCGGGGATCATCGCGTCGCCCGCATGGCCGCGCCCGTCCTCGTAGAGCGTGAGAATGCCCGCAGGCAGGCGCAGGGGCAGGGGATTCTCGATCTCGAGCGCGATCATCGGATGCACTGCCGCCGAACCGCCCCGATAGAGCGTGAGCCGCGCGTCCTGCAGGGTCTCGCGCAGGAATGGCAGCGAAACCATCTCGCCCGCCCGGAGTGTCACCGGTGTGGCCAGCGTGAAGCGCGAGAAGCTCTCGCCCTCATCCATCGCAACCTGCGCCACATCCATCTGCGATTCCATCATCATGCCGCGCGCCATCGGCGCCGAATCCAGCACGGCAGGCTCGAAAACGGGCATTGCGACCTTGCGATGCGTTTCCAGCCGGTCATAAAGTCGCGCCCGCAGGGCCTGCACGGCACCGGTGGCAAGGGTCAGTTCGACCGCGTCCCAGTCCTGCCCGGTCGTGTTTTCGACCACCGCCCAGCCGGTCAGCGCCAGACCCTGGGCCGAATCCTCCGCCCGCCATGCGGTTTTCCACAGCGGCGCTGGCTGAAGCCAGCCCAGCGTGACCGCGCGCGGGGTGGTGTCAGAACTGGTCAGCGTGACATCAAGTGTCAGGGCGCGGCTTGCCGCGCGCAATGCGTCAAGTCCGCGCGCCATGGCAGCGCGATCGGCCTCGTCCGCGAAATGCACCACTGTCGCCTCGTCCAGCGCGATCTGGCGGATAGTGCCATCCGCGTCCCGCAGTCCCAGCGCCAGACAGCCGCTCTGGCCTTCGGTCGCGCAGGGCACTGACCGCGTGCCCATGACGGCGCCGGTCAGCGCGGTTCCGCGCCGCTCGACCTCGACCGGCGCCCCGATCATGGCGGCCAGAAGCGCGTTCAGGTCGCCCATCGCCCCGGGGGTGAAGGGCAGTCCCGCAAAGACATCCTCAACCCCGCCGGGACCGGTCATCGACAGCATCGGCACCCCTCCGCCGGGGTCCGACAGGCGCAGCGATTTCAGGAAATCGTCTATATCGGCGCGCCGGACCTGTAATCGCAGCCCGTCATCGCCCAATGCGCCCTCGGCCTCGATCATGGCCAGCCCGGCGGTCGAGAGCGTGACAGCGCGGATCTGCGGCTCGGCATGGGCAGGCAGGCCAAACCCCGCCAGCAGCACAGTGACAACCAGACGCATGGCGCAACCCTCCTCGCAACCTGCGCCAAGACTAGAGCGCAGGGCCTGCGCGCGACAAGCGGCATTCACCCCGCAACTGCTGTTGCGTCGTAAACTTGCCGTGTTTGAGGGTCTGGACGCGCGCCATCTATGGGGCTATTGCTCGGCCATGCCACAAGATGATGCCGTGCCCCCGGAGATGAACGCTCTCGCTACCGAACCGCTGCGCCGGGCGCTGGGGTCGCGCTATCTGCAATATGCGCTCTCCACGATCATGCACCGCGCGTTGCCCGATGCGCGCGACGGGCTGAAACCGGTGCACCGCCGCATCCTCTATGCGATGCGCGAGCTGAAACTCTCGCCGACGGGCGGGTTTCGCAAATCGGCCAAGATCACCGGCGACGTGATGGGGAATTACCACCCCCATGGCGATGCCGCGATCTATGACGCGATGGCCCGTCTCGCGCAGGAGTTCAATGTCCGCTACCCCTTGGTGGACGGGCAGGGCAATTTTGGCAATATCGACGGCGACAACCCCGCCGCCGCCCGCTACACCGAGGCGCGCATGACCCGCGCCGCCGAGATGCTGCTCGAAGGGCTGGCCGAGAACGCGGTCGATTTCCGCCCCAATTACGACGGCACGCTGGAAGAGCCGGTGGTGCTGCCGGCGGCCTTTCCGAACCTGCTGGCCAATGGCTCCAGCGGCATTGCCGTCGGCATGGCGACCAATATCCCGCCGCATAACCTCGACGAGCTGATCGAGGGCTGTCTGGCGCTGATCGCGCGCCCGGACCTGCCCGATGAGGAGCTTCTGACCCTCATCCCCGGACCCGATTTCCCCACGGGCGGGGTCGTTGTCGAACCGCGCGACTCCATCCTGAGCGCCTATCAGACCGGACGCGGAGCATTCCGGCTGCGCGCGCGCTGGCAGATCGAGGATCTGGGGCGCGGTGGCTGGCAGGTGATCGTCACCGAAATCCCGTATCAGGTACCGAAATCCCGCCTGATCGAGAAACTGGCCGAAGTGATCCAGACCCGCAAGGTGCCGCTTCTGGCCGATGTGCGCGACGAATCGGCCGATGATGTGCGCATCGTGCTGGAGCCGCGCGCGCGCACGGTCGATCCCGACCTGATGATGGGGATGCTGTTTCGCAACTCCGATCTGGAAACGCGCTTCAGCCTGAACATGAATGTGCTCATCGACGGGCTGACGCCAAAGGTCTGTTCCCTGCGCGAGGTGCTGCGCGCCTTTCTCGACCACCGCCGCGAGGTGCTCCAGCGCCGCTCGCGCCACCGGCTGCAAAAGATCGACCACCGGCTGGAAGTGCTCGAAGGCTTCATCATCGCCTATCTCAACCTTGATCGCGTGATCGACATCATCCGCTATGACGAGGCCCCGCGCGACGCGCTGATGCGCGAGACCTGGGGACGCGCCTTTGCCCGCGCCACCTCGGAAAGGGACTACATCCCGCCTGCGCCGGGCGAGGGCGAACTGACCGAGTTGCAGGCCGAATCGATCCTCAACATGCGGCTGCGCTCGTTGCGCCGCCTGGAGGAGATCGAGTTGCGCAAGGAGCGCGACGCGCTGCTGGTGGAGCGCGCCGGGCTGGAGGACCTGCTCGCCTCGGACCGGCTGCAATGGAAACACATCAGTGCGCAACTGCGCGAGATGCAGGCACTGTTCGGCAAGGCCACCGACCTGGGCCGCCGCCGCACCGGCTTTGCCGAGGCCGGCGAGGTCGAGGAGGTGCCGCTCGAAGCCATGATCGAACGCGAGCCGATCACGGTCGTCTGCTCGCGCATGGGCTGGATACGCGCCATGAAGGGGCATGTCGCGCTCGATCAGCAGTTCAAGTTCAAGGATGGCGACGAGGGCCGCTTCGCGCTCCACGCCGAGACCACCGACAGGATCGTGCTCTTCGGCTCCAACGGGCGGTTCTACACGTTGATGGGGGCCAACCTGCCCGGCGGGCGCGGCATGGGCGAGCCTGTGCGCCTGATGGTGGACCTGCCCAACGAGGCCGAGATCGTGGACCTGTTCACCCACCGCCCCGGCACGAAACTCGTCGTCGCTTCCTCGGCGGGGGACGGCTTTCTCGTTCCCGCGGAAGAGGTCATTGCCCAGACCCGCAGCGGCAAGCAGGTGCTCAATGTCAGGGATGGCGTGCGCGCGCAGATATGTCGTCCGGCGACCGGCGATCACCTCGCCGTGGTGGGCGAGAATCGCAAGCTGCTGATCTTCCCGCTGGCAGAACTGCCCGAGATGGCGCGCGGCAAGGGCGTGCGGTTGCAGGCCTACAAGGATGGCGGCCTGTCGGATCTGGCCACGATCACGCTGGCCGAGGGTCTGCGCTGGAAGGACCCGGCCGGACGCACGCGCACCGAGACGGACCTCGCCGAATGGATCGGCAGGCGCGCAAGCGCAGGGCGCATGGCCCCGCGCGGTTTTCCGCGTGACAATCGCTTTACCTGAGCCACAGGTCCGTTTGCCTCTTGCGGCCGGATCCTGTAGCACGAATGGCAGGATCAAGGCTGGAGATGACAGATGACAGGGATGATCGTGCGCGCGCGCGGAACATGGGTGGCTCTCTGTGGTGCCGTTCTGCTGTCGGCATGTGCCAGTGGGGCAAAACTGGGCGAGGAACGTGCCGAACTGGGTGATTTCTTCCTCAGCCACGCGATTGTTGTTGCGGAAGATGCGGCCCCCATCCCGGGGTCGCGCGCCGCCACGCCAGAGCAATGGGAAGAGGTGCTGACCACCGAACTGCGGCGCCGGTTCGATCGCTATGATGGCGACACGCTCTATCATCTTGGCGTCAAGGTGCATGGCTACATGCTGGCACCGCCGGGCATTCCGCTGGTGCTCTCGCCCAGATCGGTGCTTGGTATCACGGTCGATGTCTGGGACGATGCTGCCGGTGAAAAGCTGAATGCCCGCCCGCATCAGATCATCGTCAGCGAGGCGTTTTCCGCCGAGACCGTGGTCGGGTCTGGCAATACCCAGTCAGCCGAGGTTCAGATGCAGAATCTGGCCGAGAATGTCGTTGCCGCGATCGAGCGCTGGCTTGCGTCCAATCCCGACTGGTTCCCGCCCCGCGGCGCTGGCGCACCAGAGGGTGACGCCCAGGCACAGGCGCAGGCGGCGCCGGACGCCGGGGCCGATCCGGCCTGAGCCTTTCGTCGCAAAGGGCGCTTGATTTTCTCGCGCAAGCTGGATATGCCCCGCCGCGTATCATGTCGGGCCGCGCTTGAAGGGCCTATCAACAAAGGGTGCCGAAACCATGGCAAAGCAGAAGTTTGACCGCTCGAAACCGCATGTGAACATTGGCACGATCGGCCATGTTGACCATGGCAAGACGACGCTGACGGCGGCGATCACGAAGTATTTCGGCGAGTTCAAGG
>SKYA01000152.1 GCA_007128135.1 Paracoccaceae bacterium
GATGACGAGCGCAAAGCACCGGGAAAAGGCGCGCTCGCTGTCACTGGGCAAGGCAGTTTGTTTGATTCTGAGGATGATTGCTCTGACGAGGAAGCGGATGAATGAGTGCAGTTGTCCTTGACGACCTGTAGAATCATTTGGACGGGGGAGCGCGATGTTGCAGAGCGGTCAAATCAAGATCGGCGGCATAGCTTGAATTACACAAACCGCAAGGAAGATGGTTTTGGCTTTCCCCGCCTAGGTTCTTCCGCGCCGGTTTGCGCAAGGGTAATTCGTAACCCCGTGACCCGCCCAGTCACAGGAAAACCCGAGAGGGGTGTATTAGACTTCGCCCGGTTTAAGCGTTTTTTCTATGTGGGGTTTTATGTGGGGCAAAATCGAAAGTTGCCAATTTTATCCAATGACTTCAATGGGTGGTGGCGGAGAGAGCGGGATTCGAACCCGCGAGACGGTTTCCCGCCTACACGCTTTCCAGGCGTGCGCCTTCGACCACTCGGCCACCTCTCCTGCACGTGCCTCATAGCGCGAGGTCGCACAGTCTTGCAAGGCAAGAGTTCGAAGGTGCGGCACGCGCATCTTCGGCAATGTGACGGCGTCATCCCAGGCAGAGATGGCGGGGCAAGCGCGCGCCATCATATGCGGCGTCACGCAACATGCCCCGACCCCGGACAGGCGACAGGGCAAGGACCCGGCAGTTGCTATCCGCGCCCTCTTGGCGGTCGCCCGGTCATCTTCTCACTGCGCCTGTTGCGCGCAGACGGGCGTTGGCGCACCCAGTGACGGCGTGCTGGCCTGTCCTGCAGGGGCACAGCCACTTGCCAGTGACCCAGGTCTGCTCCGGGCATGCTCCTGACGGCGCATGCGGCACGGCAGCGTCGTCAGAGGCAACGCTCCGCGTCCTGTGTCTCTTCCGCGACCCAGTCGGCCACCCCGGGGCCGAGGCGCATGGCAGGCAGGGCGATGATGACAGGCAGGGTATAGGGATGATGGCTTCGGATGCAGTCGGCCACTTGCTCGAAATGTCCAGCCCGCGCCTTCATCCGCAGCAGCACTTCCGATTCCGAATCGATCTGGCCCTGCCAGCAGAACAATGATTCAACCTTGGGCAGCAGATTGGCGCAGGCGACAAGCCGCGCCTTCAGGCAGGCCCTTGCAATGCCGCGCGCGCTGTCCTTGTCCGGGCAGGTGACCTCGATTTCAAGAATGTCCATGGGGGGTCTCGCTTCGTCCGACATCCCGCCCAGTATGCGCGAATGCCGTCACGCGACCATGATCTGGCGCAAATCGCGGCTCAGCAATTGGGGATGTTGACCGCGAGTCCCCCCAGCGCGGTTTCCTTGTATTTCTCGGACATATCTACACCGGTCTGGCGCATGGCCTCGATGCAGTTGTCGAGCGGCATGAAATGCGTGCCATCGCCGCGCAGGGCAAGGCTCGCCGCGGATACAGCCTTGATCGCGCCCAGACCGTTGCGCTCGATGCAGGGCACCTGCACCAGACCCTTCACCGGGTCGCAGGTCATGCCCAGATGATGCTCAAGCGCGATCTCGGCGGCATTCTCCACCTGCGGGGGCGTGCCGCCCAGCACCGCGGCCAGCCCGGCAGCCGCCATCGCCGCTGCCGAGCCGACCTCGGCCTGGCAGCCGCATTCCGCGCCAGAGATCGAGGCGTTGTGCTTGACCAGCCCGCCGATCGCGGCCGCTGTCAGCAGGAACTCGCCCACACGCGCGGGCGATGCCCCCGGCACATGGTCCAGCCAGTAGCGGATCGTGGCGGGCACGACGCCTGCGGCCCCGTTCGTGGGCGCCGTGACCACCTGCCCGCCGGCTGCGTTCTCCTCGTTCACGGCCATGGCATAGACCGAGATCCAGTCATTGATCGTGTGCGGCGCGGTCAGGTTCAGCCCGGCCTCTGCCTGCAGGGCGGTGTGAATCGCGCGCGCGCGACGGCGCACGCGCAGCCCCCCCGGCAACTCCCCCTCGCCCGCCAGCCCGCGGTCGATGCAGTCGCTCATCACCTGCCACAGCCGCGCCAGTCCCTCCTCCAGCGCCTGCGGACCCATGCGCGCAAGTTCATTCGCGCGCTTCATCGCGGCAATGCTCCGGCCCGAGTCGCGCGCCATGTCGAGCATCTGTGCGGCACTCTCGAAGGGAAACGGGATCGCACTGCCAGAGGTAGCGGGCGCAGCGCCCAGTTCGGACTCGGTCACGACGAAGCCGCCGCCGATGGAATAATAGGTTTCCTGCGCGATGACATCGCCCTGGGCATCCGTGGCCATCAGCCGCAACCCGTTGGAATGGCCCGGCAGCGGCGGGCCGTAATCGAAGGCCAGGTCGCGGTCGGGGTCGAACCGCAGTTCGCCCAGACCGGTGACCTTGACCCGGCCCTGCGCGCGGATCGCAGCAAGCACGGCGTCAGCGCGTCCGGCATCATAGGCATCCGGCGTGAACCCCGCCAAACCGAGGATCACGGCGCGGTCTGTCGCATGGCCCACCCCGGTAAAGGCCAGCGAGCCATGCAGCGACGCGCGCAGACCCGCAACGCGAAACGGCAGGCCGCGCAAATGATCGAGAAACCTTGCAGCAGCCACCATCGGCCCCATCGTATGCGACGAGGACGGGCCGATGCCGATCTTGAACATCTCGAATACGGACAGGAACATGCAGGTATCCTCTGGCGGCAATGGACCCTTCTAGCAGCGCGGGCGCGTCACTCTTGGCAATCTGCGACATTCGCAGCGCGAAACAAGACGCTTCTGCCCTTGGCATCCCGCGCGCTTTTCTGCACAGTGGGGCCATGCAGACGAAGCCCCTCCTCTTGCTTGGCCTCGCCCTCGTCGGGCTCGGTGCCTGTTCGCCCTTCACCAGCCCGCAGGCCGGGCGCAGCCTCTATGCGCAGAATTGCGTCGCCTGCCATGGCACCGACGCGCGTGGCGGGGCGCAGATGCCCGACCTGACGCTGATTGCCGCGCGCGCGGGCGGGGTCTATCCGCAGACCCGCGTGCTCGACAAGCTCGATGGCTACGCGCGCGGGCAGACTGCCTATGACGGGGTCGAGATGCCCAATTTCGGCGATCTGCTGACCGGGCGGCTGGACCGGGTCGATCTGCCCGGCGGGCGCTCGCGCCTGCTGCCCGAGAAGATCATCGCGCTCGAAGCCTATCTGCGCAGCATCCAGCGCCCTGCCCCCTGACCGCGCATCCGGGCCCGATTTCCGCTTTCACCCCGGGCCGGAAAGGGCCTATAAATGCGAGCGAACAGGAACGAGGGCGCGACATGACAGACCAGCTGACCCCCATCGACCGGGCCAAATACGCCGCAGCGCATTGTGCCGCTGATTTCGTGCAGGACGGAATGCGCGTGGGGCTGGGCACCGGCTCGACCGCGGCCTGGCTGGTCCGGCGCCTGGGCCAGCGCGTGCGGCACGAAGGGCTGCGCATCATCGCAGTGCCGACCTCGACGCGCACGGCGCAGCTTGGGCGCGAGGTCGGGATCAACATCGTCTCGCTGGACGAGGCCCGCTGGCTGGACCTGACCATTGACGGCGCGGACGAATTCGACTCGGAACTGACCCTGATCAAGGGCGGCGGCGGCGCGCTGTTGCAGGAAAAGATCGTCGCCACTGCCTCGGACCAGATGATCGTCATCACCGATGCTGCCAAGGAAGTGAAGACGCTGGGCGCCTTTCCCCTGCCGGTCGAGGTGGTGCCCTTCGGCTGGCAGGCCACCAAGGCGCTGGTCGAGGAAATCCTCGCCTCGATGGATGTGATGGGCCGCCAGTCGAGCCTGCGGATGAACGGCCATCAGCCCTTCATGACCGACGAGGGCAATTACATCCTCGATCTGGCCCTGGGGCGCATCGGCAATCCGCGCCAGTTGTCGCTGGTGCTCAATCAGGTTCCTGGCGTGGTCGAGAACGGGCTGTTCGTCGATATCGCCGATCAGGTCGTGATCGGCCATGTTGACGGGCGCTGCGAAATGCGCGACCTGAGCACCGGCACGCCCGAAACGAGCTTTGCTCAGGTCGATCTGGGCGAGGCTGCGAATATCTTTACCGATCTGTGAGCGCGATGACCTTCGACTACGACCTTTTCGTGATTGGCGGCGGCTCTGGCGGGGTCCGGGCGGCGCGGATCGCGGCGGGAGAATATGGCGCGAAGGTCGCACTGGCCGAGGAATACCGCATGGGCGGCACCTGCGTCATTCGCGGCTGCGTGCCCAAGAAGCTGATGGTCTTTGCCTCCGGCTTCCCCGGCGAGGTGGCCGATGCCCGGGCTTACGGCTGGGATGCGCAAATCGGCGCGTTCGACTGGGGCCGGTTTCGCACCCAGCTTGATGCCGAACTGACCCGGCTGGAGCACGCCTATCGCAGGAACGCCGGGGCCGCCGGGGTCGAGATCTTCGACTGTCGCGCCACGCTCGCCGGCCCGCATGAAGTGCACCTCGCCGACGGGCGCGAGGTCTCGGCCAGGCATATCCTGATCGCGACCGGGGGCCGTCCGGTCGTGCCCGGGAAATGGCGCGAGACCGGCTGCATGACCTCGAACGAAGTGTTCGTGATGGACCGCCTGCCCAAATCCATCCTGATCATCGGCGGGGGTTATATTGCCAGCGAGTTCGCCTGCATCTTCAACGGGCTGGGGGTAAAGACCACGCAATTCTACCGGGGCGCTCAGATTCTGCGCGGCTTCGACGAGGAAGCGCGCGGCCATATCTCTGACGAAATGATCGCGAATGGCATCGACCTGCATCTGGGAAGCGACATTCTTGAAATGGAACCGTGCGGGGGTGGCACATGGGTGAAATCCACCACTGGCCATGACGCGACCTATGAGGCAGTGCTGTTTGCCACCGGACGACGCCCCAACAGTGACGAACTCGGGCTTGAAGCGCTGGGGCTGGAGTTGAAACCCAATGGCGCGATCCCGGTGGACCGCTACAGCCAGACGCGCATCCCCTCCATCTATGCAGTGGGCGATGTGACCGACCGCGCGAACCTGACCCCTGTTGCCATCCGCGAAGGTCATGCCTTTGCCGATACGGTCTTTGGCGGCAAGCCCACATATTTCGATCACGGCCTGATCCCGACCGCGATCTTCACGCAGCCGGAATACGGCACCGTGGGCCTGACCGAGGAAGCGGCCCGCGCACAAGGCCCGGTCGATGTCTATTGCGCCGCCTTCCGGCCCATGCACTCGCTCTTTGCCGGGCGCAATGCGCGCGCGCTGATGAAGCTGATCGTCTGCCGCAACACAGACAAGGTCCTGGGGTGTCACATCGTCGCGGACCAGTCGGGCGAGTTGATCCAGCTGGCAGGCGTGGCGCTGAGCATGGGCGCCACCAAGGCGGATTTCGACCGCACGCTTGCGGTACACCCGACAATGGCCGAGGAACTGGTCACAATGCGTAGACCAGCCCGCAGCCATGTCGATTGAGGGTTGAATTTGGGGGGGCATGTCCCACCTGTTGAACAAAACCAGTAACCAGATGCAACGAAATGGAGTCCAGATGTCCGGAAACAACGGTGGACCTTGGGGAGGTGGCGGCAATCGCGGCGGTGGAAACCGTGGCGGAGGCGGCGGTCGCGGCTCGGGTGACCAGCCTCAGATCCCCGAAATCGAAGAGATCGTCAAGAAAGGTCAGGAACAGCTGCGCGTCCTCATGGGCGGCGGTGGTGGTGGCCGCAATGGTGGCGGCACGGGCGGCCCCGGCTTCTCGAAACGCGGGGTCGTCCTGGGCCTCATCGCCCTGGTGGTGATGTGGGCCTTCGCCTCGTTCTATACCGTGCGCCCCGAGGAACGCTCGGTCGAACTGCTGTTCGGGCAGTATTACAAGGCCGGCAATCCCGGTCTGAACTTCGCGCCTTGGCCAGTAATCTCGCATGAAATCGTGCAGGTCACGACCGAGCGCGTCACCGAAGTCGGCACCGGACGCAGCGCGCTGGATACCGGGCTGATGCTGACCCGCGACGAAGCCGTGGTGGATATCGAATTCCAGGTCGTCTGGAACGTGACCGACCCGGCGCGCTTCCTGTTCAATCTGGCCGATCCGCGCGAAACCGTGCGCGCGGCCTCTGAATCGGGGATGCGCGACATCATCGCACGCTCGGAACTCTCGCCGATCCTCAACCGGGATCGCGGCGCGATTGCAGCGGATTTGCGCGCAGCCGTTCAGGAACTGCTCGACAGCTACGAATCCGGGATCAGCGTGATCCGGGTGAACTTCGACAAGGCCGACCCGCCCGAACAGGTGATCAACGCCTTCCGCGACGTGCAGACCGCCCGGCAGGAACGCGACCGGTTGGAGCGTGAGGCCGATGCCTATGCCAACCGTGTCCTGGCACAGGCACGCGGCCAGTCGGCCCAGCTTCAGGAAGAAGCCGAAGCCTACCGCGCCGAAGTGGTGAACAACGCGCAGGGCGAGGCGGCGCGATTCGTCTCGGTCTACTCGGAATATGTCAATGCGCCCGAAGTCACGCGCAAGCGGATGTATCTCGAAACGATGGAGCGTGTCCTGGGTGACATGAACCTGACCATCCTCGACAATGTGACCACCACCGAGGGCGGTTCCGGTCAGGGCGTGCTGCCCTTCCTGCCGCTCGAAGCTGTCACCCGCCAGAGGAGTGCAAACTGATGAAAAAAGCAGGTATCTTGCTGCCCATCGTAGTGGTGGCCATCATTACTGCCTTCTCGGCCCTGTTCGTGGTGGATGAACGTGAAAACGTTCTGGTGCTGCAATTCGGGCAGGTGAAGCAGGAAATCACGGAACCGGGGCTTGGCTTCAAACTGCCCTTCATCCAGGAAGTCGTGCGCTATGACGCGCGGATTCTCGGGCTTCAGACGCAGCCGCTCGAAGTCACGCCGCTCGATGACCGCCGCCTTGTGGTCGATGCCTTCCTGCGCTGGCGTCTGGCCGATGTGCGCCGCTTCCGCGAAGCGGTGGGCGTGGACGGGATCCGCGCAGCCCAGGGCCGGATGGACCGCATCATGAATGCCGCCATCCGCGAAGTGCTGGGCTCGGTGCCATCAACCGCTGTCCTGTCCGAAGACCGGACCGGGCTGATGAACCGCATCCGCGAACTGGCCCGGCGCGAGGCGCTGACGCTGGGGATCGAGGTCATCGATGTGCGGCTGACCCGCACAGACCTGCCGCGCGAGAACCTTGAAGCCACCTTCGCCCGGATGCGCGCCGAGCGTGAACGCGAGGCCGCCGACGAGCGTGCCCGCGGCAACGAGGCCGCGCAGCGTGTCCGCGCGCTGGCCGACCGGACCGTGATCGAACTGGTCTCGGCTTCGCGCCGCGAAGCAGAGATCATCCGCGGCGAGGCCGATGCACAGCGTAACCGCATCTATGCCGAAGCCTTCAACCTGGACCCGGAGTTCTTTGCCTTCACCCGGTCGATGCAAAGCTACGAGCGCGCGCTGCGCGGGGACAATGCCAGCATGGTGCTGCGCCCTGACAGCGAGTTCTTTACCTTCCTTCGGACCGACGGGGCAGGCGCCGACGTGCTGAGTGCGGCGCGTGACGCGGCCGACCGCATCGCGGAAGACCCGGATTCGGTGCTGCGGCGCGCACCCGAATCCGACCCGAGCGAGCCGGACGCCGTGCGCGAACTGGAAGCCATCATCGGCAACTGAGGCAGCACCCCGTGAACATATCGACACTGGTGCTTGCCCTCGGGCTGGTGCTGATCTTCGAGGGGCTGGTCTTTGCACTGGCCCCTCATCGCATTGAACAGATCCTGCGCCTGCTGGCCGATCTGCCGGTTGAGACCCGACGCATGATCGGCGCGCTGGCACTGGTCACCGGAGCCGGGCTGATCACTCTGGCGCAGATGCTCTGAGCGTGGCGCGCCGGCCAGTTGACAGGCTTTCACGTCTGGTTGAGCCCGGACATCACGCTTTGCGTTTGCGCCGCTTGACCCTAGATTGAACGCAGAGGATCAGGAAGCGCGCCTGCGCCTTCCCACATCAATACAGGAGCATTCAATGACGATACGAGCGCTGGACGCCACGCGCGGGGCCACAGGAGCGATGCATGGGGCGATGCAGGTCATCTGGATGATCGCCCTTGCGCTGGTTCTCACCCTGTTTCAGGTCACTCAGGCAGCAGCACAGGAAAACCGGCCCGTCAGTTTCGCCGACCTGGCCGAACGGGTCAGCCCTGCCGTCGTGAACATCACCACCACCACGACTGTCGCGGCCCGGACGCAGGACGGACCGCGCCTGCCCGAAGGCTCGCCCTTCGAGGATTTCTTCCGCGATTTTTTCGACGGCCCGCAAGGCCGCCCCGAACGGCCGCGCCAGAACCAGGCGCTGGGCTCGGGCTTCGTGATCTCGCCTGACGGGTTCATCGTGACCAACAACCACGTCATCGAGCGCGCCGACGAGATCCGGGTCGAGTTCTATTCCGGGCTGGAATTGCGTGCCGAACTGGTGGGCACCGACCCGGCCACCGACATCGCGCTGCTGCGCGTGGACCACGATCAGCCCTTGCCCCATGTGCCCTGGGGTGACAGCGAGGCCGCGCGTGTCGGCGACTGGGTGATCGCAGTCGGCAACCCGCTGGGTCAGGGCTTCTCGGTCAGTGCCGGGATCATCTCGGCCCGCGGTCGCGCGCTGCAAGGCAATTTCGACGACTACATCCAGACCGATGCCGCCATCAACCGCGGCAATTCGGGCGGGCCGCTGTTCAACATGGATGGCGAGGTGATCGGCGTGAACACGGCGATCCTGTCGCCCACGGGCGGCTCGATCGGGATCGGCTTTGCGATGTCGTCGAACGTGGCAACCAATGTGGTCGATCAGTTGCGCGATTTCGGCTCGACCAGACGTGGCTGGCTGGGCGTCCGCATCCAGGACGTGACCGAGGACATGGCCGAAGCCATCGGCCTGACCGAGGCGCGCGGAGCCATGGTCACCGATGTCATGGATGGCCCGTCAAAGGATGCCGGCGTGCTGGCCGGTGATGTCATTATCCGCTTTGACGGCGGCGACGTGCGCGACACCCGCCAGCTCGTCCGCCGCGTGGCCGATGCCGGGGTCGGACGCGATGTCGAGGTGGTGGTGTTCCGCAGCGGTGAGGAAGTGACCCTCAGCGTCACGCTTGGCCAGCGCGAACTGGCCGAGGCAGGCGCCGTCGGCACTCCTTCGGCTCCGGAACAGCCCGAAGCTGAAGCCGCGACCTTCCTCGGGCTCGAATTGCGGCCCCTCACCGACAGGCTGCGCGCCGAGCTTGACCTGCCGGCCACCATGAATGGCCTCGTGGTGATCAGTGTCGATGAAGGCAGCGATGCGGCCCAGCGCGGAATCATGGTCAATGACCTGATTACCGAGGCCAACCAGCAGCCCGTCAGTTCGGTCGCGGACCTGATCGCCCGCGCGGACGAGGCGCGCGAGGCCGGGAGGCGGTCGCTTCTGGTACTGTTGCGGCGCGGCAGCGACCCGCGCTTCGTGGCGCTCTCGCTCGAAGACTAGCAACAGCGCACCACCCGGACGCCAAGCGGCGCGCGCCATCATGGCGCGCGCCCTTGTTTATGCCGACGCCTTGCTCAGTTGCGGCTGATCGTGATCGGCAGCAGCCCTAGTCGCTGCGCGGTTTCCAGCGTCAGGATCGGGCTGTTGAACCCCGTGTCGCGCTGGAAAGCCTGCACCGCCGCGCGCGTCGCCGCATCGGCCCGCCCGGTCACCGCACCGTCGTAATAACCGCGCACGGCCAGTGCTCGCTGCAGCGTGCTCAGGAACTCTGTCGTTACCTGTTCCGGGCATGGCACGCGAAAGGCCACCTCCTCCAGCGTGCCGTTGCGCGTCTGGCCGGAATTGGCCGCGTACCGCGCCCAGCAGGCGCGCTCGCTGCTCTCGGGCAGGGTAAGGGCCGCGTGCTGCGGCAGCGCCGCACGGCTTGCCGCGACAGTCTCTGCCAGTCCCGGCAAGGGCGGAACAAGCAGCGCCAGCGAGACGACCAGCACCGCTGGCGCAACAGGTCTTGAACAAACCATGGTGTGCCTCGAATCTTGCGGGTTTCTTTTGCTCATGCAGAAACAATGCCGCTCGATTCGGGCGAAAACGGGACTCCAAGATGACAAAAGACAGGTTCTTTCAGGGTCGAAATTCGGCTGGCCAATCCCCGTCGCGTGGCTTATCTCCTGCGGGGAAAATACTGTGTCAGAGAGGGTTGCATGGCGAAGATCACCTATGTGGAGTTCAACGGAACGGAACATCTCGTCGAGGTCGCCAATGGCCTGACGGTCATGGAAGGCGCACGCGACAACGGTATCCCCGGCATCGAGGCCGATTGCGGCGGCGCCTGCGCCTGTTCGACCTGCCATGTCTATGTGGACCCGGCCTGGGTCGAAAAGCTGCCCGCAATCGACCCGATGGAACAGGACATGCTCGATTTCGCCTTTCAGCCCGACCCCGAGCGCTCGCGCCTGACCTGCCAACTCAAGGTCTCCGAGGCGCTGGACGGGCTGAAGGTCTTCATGCCGGAAAAACAGATCTGAAAACGTTTTTTATCTGACAAAAAAAGGCCGGGCGCGTGCCTGGCCGATCTGAAATCGTTTTTCACTGAAGAATAGCGCGCGACC
>SKYA01000111.1 GCA_007128135.1 Paracoccaceae bacterium
CGGCGGGCGGGCCATCGGCAGGGGGGGTGGCGGATTGCGGGTCATAGAGCAGCGATGCGCGGTATTGCGCCAGCCCGAAGCGCACCAGCACGCCCATCGAGGCCGCCAGCGGCACCGCGACCAGCATCCCGGTAAAGCCGAACAGAATCCCGAAGGCCGAGACCGCAAAGAGCAGCCAGACCGGATGCAGCCGCACCGAATTGCCCACGATACGCGGCACAAGGACATTGCCCTCCAGGATCTGCCCCAGCGCGAAGATGCCCAGCACCACCGCGATCGGCACCGGCTCGCCCCAGAACTGCCACAGCCCCACCCCGATCGCCAGCACCCCGCCGACGATCGCACCGATATAGGGTATGAACGAGATCAGCCCGGCAATCACCCCGATGGCCAGCCCGAATTGCAGCCCCACCAGCCCCAGCGCCGTTGCATAATAGATCGCCAGCACGAGGCAGACCGTCACCTGTCCGCGCACGAACCCGGCAATCGAGCGGTCGATGTCGCGGGCCAGATCGCGGATGACCGGCGCATGGGCGCGGGGCAGCAGGTCATCCGCGCCCGCCAGCACCCGCGGCCAGTCGAGCAGCAGATAGAAGGCCACTACCGGCGCGATCACCAGAAAGATCAGCATCTGCACCACCCCCGAAACCGATCGCAATACCCCCTGCGCGAGCTGAGCGCCACGGTCGCGGATGGTGTCGCCCATGGTGGCGAGCGAGGATTTCACTGTCTCCTCCAGCCCGACAAACTCGGGAAAGCGCGCGCGCAGCCAGTCCTGCAACTGGCCCAGCAGGTCGGGCGCGGCCTCGGTCAGCTGGATGACCTGCGCGATCACCGCCGGAACCACGAGCAGGCCCGCCAGCACCACCGCGCCGATGACACCCGACATCAGCAACGCGACCGCCAGCGCGCGCGGCAGCCCGGCATCGCTCAGCCGTGTCACCACCGGATTGAGGAAATAGGCGATTGCCGCGCCGGTGACGAAGGGCAGCAGCACATCGCCAAGCAGCCACAGCAGCGCCACGAAGACCAGCGCCGCGACGCCCCATGCGCGCCATTGCAGATCGGATGACAGTGCCATGCGCTCCCTCGCCGGTTCCTTGCACTTCCGGGTATCGCGTGGCGCGTGCCCCGCTGCAAGCCCAACCTGCCGCAAGGTGCGCCGCGCTGCCGCCCTGCTCAGGTGCCCTGCAGCCGCATGTGTCGCGCCCGCGCGGCGCGCTCGATGGCGGCGGCGTGCAGCCGGTCAACCTGCAACTCGTGCCGGATCTCCTCCAGCAGGCGCAACTCCGATTGCGCAAGCATGCCATCGGCCGCCGCGACATCGCAGGCCAGCGCATAGGCAGTCTCGTTCAGCCGCTCGGGCAGGCTGTCGCGGATCAGGCCGAACAGCGCATCGAGCCCGTCCTCTTCTTCCAGCAGGTCAAAGACCGTCTGCGCAATGGTCTTGATCCGGTCGGCGTCATAATCGCCGAAGATGGGCAGGTGGTTGACCAGCGCCTGGATCGCGACGAGTTCTGCGGTGCGGATCTCCATATCCGCCGCCGAGACCGCGATCATCAGCGCGACCAGCGAATCCTGCGGCGAGAGCGGGTTGGGCAATTGTGCCATGGCGCCTTCCTTGATGGGGTATCTGGTGCGCAGATTATTGACGGCGCAGGGTATCGGCAATAGGAAGCGGACCTTGGCAACCCCACAATGAAGTGACCCCGCCCATGTCCTGCCTGCGCGACGCTGCCCTGAGTTCCAAAGCATGGCCCTTCGAGGAGGCCCGCAAGCTGCTGGCGCGCTACAGGGGCAAGGCTCCGGACAAGGGCCATGTGCTGTTCGAGACCGGCTACGGCCCGTCGGGCCTGCCGCATATCGGCACTTTCGGCGAGGTGGCGCGCACCACCATGATCCGCCGCGCCTTTGCAGAGATCAGCGACATCCCGACAAGGCTGATCTGCTTTTCCGACGACATGGACGGCATGCGCAAGGTGCCCGACAACGTGCCCGACCCCGAAGCCCTGCGCGCGCATTTGCAAAAGCCGCTGACCTCGGTGCCCGACCCGTTCGGCACGCATGAGAGCTTCGGGCATCACAACAACGCCATGTTGCGCCGGTTCCTGGACACGTTCGGATTCGAATACGAGTTCATTTCGGCGACCGAGTTCTACCGCTCGGGCCAGTTCGACGCGGTGCTGTTGCGCGCCGCCGAGCGCTATGATGCCGTGATGGAGGTGATGCTGAAATCCCTGCGTGACGAGCGCCAGCAGACCTATTCCATCTTCCTGCCCATCCACCCCGAAACCGGGCGCGTGCTTTATGTGCCGATGAAGCATGTGGACGGGTCGCGCGGCGAGATCACCTTCGACGACGAGGACGGGCGTGAATGGACGCTGCCGGTCACCGGCGGGCAGGTCAAGCTGCAATGGAAGCCCGATTTCGGCGCGCGCTGGGCCGCGCTGGACGTGGATTTCGAGATGTATGGCAAGGATCACTCGACCAACACCGCGATCTATGACCGCATCTGCGAGATCCTCGGCGGTCGCAAGCCCGAGCATTATGTCTATGAGCTGTTTCTGGACGAGAACGGCGAGAAGATCTCGAAGTCCAAGGGCAACGGGCTGACCATAGACGAATGGCTGACCTATGCCTCGACCGAGAGCCTGTCCTATTACATGTTCCTCAAG
>SKYA01000136.1 GCA_007128135.1 Paracoccaceae bacterium
CCGGCGCTGTCGGGGCACTGGCGGCGCAAGCAGCTGGAATACACCTGCTGCGCGCGGTCGCGGGCGCCCATGTGGATTTCTGGCAGGTCACGCAGGACGCGCTCGACTGGGCGATGGAGTCCCAGGGGCTGGACGATCCCGCCCTACGCCGGCGCATGCTGGACCTCTATCACGAACTCGCGGCCGTTGCGGAGGTACCGGGCGTGTTGGCGGCGTTGAAGGCGCGCGGGCTGCGGCTGGCGGTCCTGTCCAACGGGGCGCCTGCGATGCTGGCGGCCGCTGCTGTGCGCTCGGCCGGGATCGCGGCCCAGCTATATGCCGTGCTGTCGGTGGGGGATGTGGGCGTCTTCAAGCCCAACGACTCGGTCAATGACATGGTGGGCGCCCGTTTCGGGACCCGGCCGTCGGAGGTCGCCTTCGTCTCCTCCAACGGCCGGGACGCCTGTGCGGCGGCGGCCCCTGGCTTCCACCCGATCTGGGTCAACCGCGACGTGGCGCCGATGGACCGACTGCACGGCCGCCCGCCCCATGTGCTGGCCGATCTGGCCGCCCTGCCGGAAATGCTGGTCTGAGGGTCAGTCTCCCAGCATCCAGGTGCCCTCGGGGTGGAAGGCGTGAAAGGCAAAGGCGAAAGGGATGTCATGCGCAATGTCGCGCCCCTCGGCGTCCCGCACCCGCACTGTGCCGACATCGCGCCCCGCCGCGATGTCGCGGCTGTCGAGCGCGGAGGCCTGTCCCGGCGTCCAGCTCAGCACCACGCCTGCCTCACGTATCTCGCCCGCCGCGCGCAGCCGTGCAAAGGTCCAGGCGCGGTCGCCCACGCGCACCACGCGGGCCAGCGGGTTGATGCCATGGGGCGGATCCTCGCCGCGATAGAGGAACGGGCGCGCTGCTGTGTCGTAACCGACATAGGGGTTCTCGCCATAGGCGCGGCGCCAGTCGGGCTGGTCCATGACGAGGCCGTCCGGGTTGCGGGTGCGGAACTCGCCCCAGCTTTCCATCCAGCCGGGCAGCGGCTCCAGACGCTGGCCTGCGTAGTCGCCCACGATCCCTTCGCCCACGGCCTGCTGCCACCAGCTTTCAGTCTCGCGGTCGTACATGATCATGTCGGAATGGCGCAGCTGGCCCGACACGCCGAAGCTGAGATGCACCCCGTCCACGCGCGCGTCGAACACCATGGCAGAGTTGCACAGCGGGCAGAAGGTGACGGCGATGGGCAGCCCGCCCACCACGTCGTTCACGATCTCATGCCACATCAGATAGCGCACGGGATAAGCGCGCGGCGCCTCGCCGTCATGTTCGTAGGTCAGCACCGGCTCGCGGTCATCGAGGCGTGTTTCCTCCGCCACGGGGATGTGCGCGGGCTCCCAGATCGCCGGGATCCCGTCCTTGGGCGGGCCACCTGCGATGATCTCGGAGAAATTGACGGTGGTTCTGGAGAAATCGGTCTGCGGCCATTCGCGGGCCCACTGCGCCGGGTTGGCCACGGCGCCGGTCGCCCACAGGGCCAGCAGGCCAGCCGCGGCAAGGGGAAAAGGGGTCATGGGTACCTCCGGTTCGAGGCGTTGGCGCGCAAGGCGGGCCCCACAGGGGCTGCGCCTTGCGCTGAGGCTGGGCGCGCTTCAGTCGCGGGCGCGATACTCCTCGGGCAGGAAGACCATGTCGTCGCTGTCCGCGCCCATGCCCATGTGACATGCCGCGCAGAACTGCATGGCGTCCGAATTGGTCCCCAGCGTCCGGCCCATCAGCGACCCGTCGGGCATGATCGCCGTATAGATCCAGTCGTTGGTGTCGGGCGAGGCGCCCGCTTCGGCCTTCTCCATCAGGAACAGCGTCTCCCACAGCGCCTCGCCGTCGGGGGCCACGCTGAAGGTGGGCTTGGCGACGATCCCACCGACCGGCATCTCGCCGATCTCCTCGTAGCGGCCGTAGTGCTCCGCTGCGATGGCATTGGCGTGGTTGGTGGCAAATCGCTCGCCATGGGTGAACGAGACATAGGGCGTGGTGGCGAAGTTCTTCCAGCTGGCGAAGTCGCGCCCCTCGTCGCGGTCGGAGTCGGTCCAGGACGCAAGCAGCATGCCGTTGCCGGGGGCCGCGGCCTGCTCGCCCATGCTCTCCATCAGGCAGGTGTAGAGGGCTTGAAGCTCCTCATCGGTCAGATCGGGCGGCGGGGCGGCGGCAGCGCAGGGATCGGCGGCGCAAGTATTGGCCGCGCAAGGGTTGTCCGCAGCGCACGGGTTGGCGGCCGCGCAGGGGTTCGCCGCACATGGATTGGCGGCACACGGGTCCGCCGCGCAGGCCGCGGCGGAGGGATTGGCCTCGCAGGGTGCGCAGGCGGCGCAGGGGTTGGCCGAGGCCTCCTGCAGGCGCGGGACATGGCACCCGGTCGGCGTGCCGGCCGACGCTGCGCATGGGTTCGCCGCGCAGGGGTTGGCCGCTGCACAAGGGTCAGCGGCGCAGGGATTGGCTGCACACGGGTTGGCCGCGGCACAGCCATCAGCAGCGCAAGGGTTCGCCGCGCATGGATTTGCCGCGCAGGTGTTGGCATGCGCCGCGCCGATGCCCCCCATCCGGACCATTTCCGCACCGCCCAGCGTCCCGGCGCCGAGCATCAACGCCATCGTCAGCACCGTGCTGGAGCGCAGCCCCGCCCGCAGCG
>SKYA01000003.1 GCA_007128135.1 Paracoccaceae bacterium
CGGTTCCCTTGCCCCAGCCATACGCGCTCGTGGCGCAAAGCGGAAGTCCCGAGCCGCGCATCGCAACAAGGGTTTGCGCGGGGCGCAGGGGCAGGGTTGCGGGTCCGGGCTCAGGTACAGATCATCAGGAACGGGCTTCGTGAAGCCTTCCCGGCTTGCGCCAGCCATGCCCGTTGGCAGCCCTGGGGACGGGCGAGGCGCTCACCCATCCCCGCAGCCATGGCGGAAGCATGGCGTTGGCGGGCAGGGCTGGCAGCAGGGCATCCCGCCTCATGCAAGGAAGTGGAACACTTCCCGAGATTGCGACTCAAGGCTCTTGCGCATCTTCTGGAAGGCTGCGGCCTCGACCTGACGGATGCGCTCCTTTGACAGTCCGAGTTCCTCGCCCAGTGATTCCAGCGTGCGGGGGTCTTCGCGCAGCTTGCGCTCGCGCACGATGAAGCGTTCACGCTCGCTCAGCCCCTTCATGGCCTCGATCAGCCAGTCGCGCAGTTGCGCCATGTCATGGGCCTGTTCGACTTCGGCGCCGGGTTGCGCGTTCTCGTCCTCCAGCGCGTCGATCCATTCGCGCCCGTCCTCGTCCTGCGACTGCAACGCATTGAGCGAGTAATCCGAGCCCGATAACCGACCTTCCATCATCTCGACATCATGAAGTGGCACGCCGACCTCGCGCGATATCTGTTCGCGAAGCTGGTGGCGGTCAAGTTCCTCGCCCCGCGCCATCGCCTCGCGCTCGAACTTGGCCTGCACGCGACGCAGGTTGAAGAACAGCGATTTCTGACTCGAGGTCGACCCTGTGCGCACCATCGACCAGTTGCGCATCACGTAGTCCTGAATGCTGGCGCGAATCCACCACACAGCATATGTGGAGAACCGCACGCCGCGCTCGGGATCGAACTTGTCGGCGGCCTTCATCAGTCCCAGGCCCGCCTCCTGTATGAGGTCGTTCATCGGCGCGCCATAGCGGCGGAACTTGCCCGCCATCGAGATGGCAAGCCGCATGTAGGCCGTTATCAGCCGGTGAAGCGCGACCTCGTCTCGGTGGTCGCGCCAGGCGCGGGCGAGGCCCAGTTCGGTTTCCGCGTCCAGAAGTTCGGCCTTCATTGCCTGCCGCGACATCCGACGATCATCGCTGAAATCAAGTGCCATCAGTTCCCCCTGCGTGTTCGCATTCGGTGTGATTACGGAACGCCTGGCGCTTTGGTTCACTCGCCACGAAAATTATCTTGCGCGGGCCGCACACATTTACGTTAACTAATTATAAAGCGTTGCTGCGTTAACCATCATCTCAGGGTTGTGATGGGGCGGGGCATGGTCGCTCGGGCATTGACAGTCGCATTCGAGGGGATCGAGGCTCGCCTGATCGAGGTGCAATGCGCGCTCTCGCCCGGAATGCCGTCATTCCAGATCGTCGGCCTGCCGGACAAGGCCGTGTCAGAGGCGCGCGAGCGGGTGCGCGCTGCACTCTCGGCGCTGTCGGTCGCCTTGCCTTCCAAGCGCATCACGATCAACCTCTCGCCCGCCGACATGCCGAAAGAGGGATCGCATTTCGACCTGCCCATCGCCATGGCGTTGCTGGCTGCACTCGAGATCCTGCCCGCCGAAGAGGTGGCGCAGACGGTCGCGCTGGGGGAACTGTCGCTCGACGGCGCGCTTGTGGCCGTGACCGGTGCGCTTCCGGCAGCGATGGCAGCGGCCGAAGGGGAGTTCACGCTGTTCTGCCCCGACGCCTGCGGCCCCGAGGCCGCCTGGGTCGAAGCCACCCGCGTCTTTGCCCCGAAAACCCTGATGCAGGTGATCCGCCATTATTCCGGGCAGGCCCCCCTTGCCCCGGCACGCCCCGGCGAAGTGCTGCGCGCCGATGGCGGGCGCGACCTGTTCGACGTGAAAGGGCAGGAACGCGCCAAGCGCGCGCTCGAAATTGCCGCTGCCGGGCGGCATCACATGCTGATGGTTGGCACTCCGGGGGCAGGCAAGTCGATGCTGGCCGCGCGTCTGCCCGGCATCCTGCCCGAACTCGGCCCCGGCGAGGCGCTGGAAACCTCGATGATCCATTCCATCGCCGGGCTGCTGGAGCATGGCGGGATATCGCGTACGCGGCCCTTTCGCGAACCGCATCACACGGCTTCGGTCGCAGCCATCGTGGGCGGGGGCAAGGGCGCCAAGCCGGGCGAGATTTCACTGGCGCATAATGGCGTCCTGTTTCTGGACGAGCTGCCCGAATTCCCGCGCATGGTGCTCGAAACCCTGCGCCAGCCCATCGAGACCGGCGAAGTGGTGGTGGCGCGCGCCAATGCGCATATCCGCTATCCGTGCCGCTTTCTGCTGGTCGCAGCGGCCAACCCGTGCAAATGCGGCTACCTGTCCGAACCTGCCCGCGCCTGTGCCCGCGCCCCTGCCTGCGGCGAGGATTACCTTGGCCGGATTTCGGGTCCGCTTCTGGACCGGTTCGACCTGCGCGTGGAGGTGCCGCCCGTTGCCTTCTCCGACCTGGACCTGCCGCCCTCTGGCGACCCCTCGCGCGTTGTCGCGGCGCGCGTGGCCACCGCGCGCAAGCGCCAGGCTGCGCGGTTTGCAGGCCATGAGGGGCTGCGCGTGAATGCCGATGCCGAAGGTGCGCTGCTCGAAGATGTCGCAGCACCTGACACGCAGGGCCGCGCATTGCTCACTCAGGCTGCCGCGCGTTTCGGGCTGAGCGCGCGCGGCTATCACAGGCTGCTGCGGGTGGCGCGCACCATAGCCGATCTGGACGAAAGCGCCGAAGTGCGCGCCCCGCATATGGCCGAGGCGATCAGCTACCGCCTGATGGGTGCGGCGGAATCCATTGCCGGATGAAGGCGGCCGCATCGTTCAGCGCCTTGCGCGATTCGGGTAGCCAGCCGTGGAAGAACTGCCAGACATGGGGCAGATTGCCCCATTCCTGTACGGTGACGTCAACACCCTGCGCGCGCAAATGCTCGGCCATGCGCCTCGAATCGTCGCGCAGGATCTCGGTTCTCGCCATCTGGATCAGCACGGGCGGGGCGCCCCGGAACTGCGCAAACAGGGGCGAGATGCGCGGGTCGGCCGGGTCCGCCCCCGCCAGGACGCGGTTGCGCAATTGCTCGATCCGCTCGAAGGGCAGCAGCAATTCGCTTTTCGCATTGGTCCGGATCGACTCGCCCGAGAGCGTCATGTCAGTGAAGGGCGAGAAGGTGAAGACGCAGCCCGGCAGCGGCTGGCCGCTGGTGCACAGATGGCCAAGCAGCGCCAGCGCCAGGCCGCCGCCGGCCGAATCACCCCCCAGCGCGATATCGCCGGGCGCATGGCCGCGCGCCATCAGCGCCTGCCAGACCAGCACGGCATCCTCGAAGGCGGCAGGAAAGGGCTGTTCGGGGGCCAGACGGTAGTCGGGCAGGCAGCAGGGCATTGCGGCTTTGCGTGCGAGGAACCCGCCCAGGGCAGCATGGGTGCGCGGGTTGCCCATGACATAGCCGCCACCGTGGAAATACAGCATGAAGGGCGCACCGGGTGCGGCGTGCGTGGACCAGAGCGCGGCCAGTTCGCGCCCGGATCCGCTGAAAGTGTCGGGGGCGAAGTCCAGATAAGGCCGTCCGCGCGCATTGAGCCAGGCGCCGCGCTCGAACCAGGCACGCGCGGCAATGCTGTCGGGCTGGCGGCCCAGCGAGCGGCGCACGCCGTGGCGCAGCAGGACGCGCATGGCCTTGAGCTGCCAGCTCATGGCGCGTCCCGGCGCGCCTCGATCGCCTGCCAGATCAGGGCCGCGCCATTGGTGCCGTCGAAGCGCTCCAGTTCCTGCAGGCCGGTGGGCGAGGTGAGGTTGATTTCGGTCAGCCAGTCGCCGATCACGTCGATGCCCACGAAGATCTGCCCTTTCTCGCGCAGGATCGGCCCGATCGCCGCGCAGATCTCGCGGTCGCGCGCGCTCAGCCCGATCTTCTCGGGGCGCCCGCCGACATGCATGTTGGAGCGCGTCTCTCCTTCTGCGGGCACACGGTTGATCGCGCCGATCGGCTCGCCATCCACCAGAATGATGCGCTTGTCGCCCTTGGTGACCGCGGGCAGGTATTTCTGCACGATCAGCGGCTCGCGGCTGATGCCGGTAAACAGTTCGTGCAGCGAGGCAAGGTTGCGGTCATTCGGGTCGAGCCGGAACACACCCGCACCGCCATTGCCGTAGAGCGGCTTGAGGATGACATCGCCATGCTCGGCCTTGAAGGTGCGGATGGCGGCCAGATCGCGCGCGATCATCGTGGGCGGGGTCAGGTCGGGGAATTGCAGCACCAGCAACTTCTCGGGGTAGTTGCGGACCCAGAACGGATCATTGACCACCAGCGTGCGCGGGTGGATCAGGTCGAGCAGATGCGTGGTGGTGATATAGCTCATGTCAAAGGGTGGGTCCTGCCGCAGCCAGACCACATCGAACGTGGCGAGGTCGCGCAGGCCTTGCGGCCCGAACGCCACATGCGCACCCAGGACAGGCTGAAGCGTGACCGCCCGTGTGCCGGCAAGCACCCGACCCTCGCGGAAGACCAGCTTGTCAGGGGTAAAGACATGGACCTCGTGCCCGCGCACCTGCGCCTCCAGCGCGATGCGGAAGCTGCTGTCTGCCGAAATATCGACCGACTCGATCGGGTCCATCTGAAAGGCAACGCGCAGCGCCATACTGTCCTCTTCCTCGTGACGGGCAGCCAGACCCTGCCCGTTCCCTAGATGGCGGATGGTGGGCTGCGATGCAATGGGCCGTTCTCGGGCAGGGTCTTGCCCACGGCCCTATTGCCAGAGCGCGTTCTCGATCAGTGCAACCTCGCCATGCGCATTGACCAGCGCAACGTCAAAGCGTGTCTCGGTCATCTGACCGCCGGGCCGTGTCGCGAGATATTCGGCAGCCGTGTCGAAGATGCGCGCAATCTGGGCCTTGCCCAGCCGTGACACGGCAGCATCGAAACTGCGGCTTTTCTTGACTTCGACAAAGATCACGCTGTCCCCGCGCGCCAGAACCAGATCGATTTCGCCGCGCGGCCCGCGAAACCGCCGTGCCAGAAGCGCGTAGCCTGCGGCCAGATAATGCTGCAGGACCGAGCTTTCGGCAGCCAGTCCGGCCAGATGGTTTCGCGCCTGTTTCAAGGTGATTTCTCCTTCTCCAGGGCGGCCTGATAGACCTCACGGCGCGGCAGTCCCAGCGATTGCGCAACATGCGCCACCGCGTCTTTCAGCCGCATCTCGCCCAGCGCGACCGTAAGTGCCCGGTCAAGCGCGTCGGCGTCGGCCGCAGGCTTTTCACCGCGCCCCACGACCAGGACTATTTCGCCCCGAAGCGTGCGGTCCTCGATCGCGCTGGAAAGATCCGTCAGCGACATGCGCAAGACTTCCTCATGCCGTTTCGTCAGTTCGCGGCACAGCGCGGCAGGGCGTTCCCCGCCCAGAAGCTCGCACATTTCCCCTAAGATTCGGCTAATGCGCCTGGGCGATTCGTAAAAGATCAGTGTTGCCGGTATCGCAGCCGCCTCGCTCAGGAATTTCCGCCGCGCGCCCGCTTGCGAGGGCGGAAAACCCATGAAGCAGAAGCGGTCGCTGGGCAGGCCCGAGACCGTCAGCGCCGCCAGCATGGCCGAGGGGCCGGGCGCTGCATGCACGGCGTGCCCCGCCGCAACCGCCGCGCGCACCAGTTGATAGCCTGGATCCGCCACCAGCGGCGTGCCCGCCTCGGAGGCGTAGAGCACGCGCCTGCCCTCGGCCAGGGCTGCCAGCAGGCGCGGGCGCATCTGGGCGCCATTATGGTCGTGATAAGCCAGCAGCGGGCGCGCACCGGGGCGCAGGCCGTGCAGTTCCATCAGGTGGCGCAGGCTGCGCGTGTCCTCTGCCACCAGCAGGTCGCATCCGGCCAGCAGGTCGAGCGCATGCAGGGTAATGTCGCGCGCGGCGCCGATGGGCGTTGCGATCAGGTGCAGGCCGGGCGGGATCGGTCGGGCCCCGCCCGGTTCGGTCGCGGCGTCGGTCGGGGGGTGGGTATCGGACATGGCGGACGGGCTCTTGCAGTGGCGATGCCGCGCCGGTGGCCGGAGAGGAGCGTTTACTTCGGGGGCGGGCTTGCTTTACTGTGCGCGGACAATGCCACTGACGCAAGCCGGGAGTAACAGTATGCTGCGCGTATCCACTCAAGCCACCAGTCCTGACCGCAACACCGGCTCCATGAGCCGGCGCGGTCTTCTCGGCTCGGCCGCGGCCACGCTTCTGGTTGCGGGATGCGACATGCCGGCCATGGCTACAGGTGGTGCGGGACGTGCGGTCGACAGTTCACGCCCGGTCACGGTCGGGCTGATGGTGCCCGGTGGCGGTGCCAGCCAGGATCTTCAGGTCGTGGCACGCAATCTCGAGAATGCCGCGCGGCTGGCGATGGGCGACCTGCAGGGGGTGCAACTGGATCTGCGGGTCTATCAGACCGCCGGTGATTCCGGTCGCGCGCAGGCGCTGGCCGCGCAGGCGATCAATGACGGCGCAGGGGTTATCGTCGGCCCGCTGCTGGCGTCAGAGGCGCGCGCCGTCGGTGCGGTCGCGGCGCAGGCCGGCGTCAATGTGCTGAGCTTTTCCAACAATCCCGATGCTGCCAGCGGCAATGTCTTCCTGCTGGGCGCGATGTTCGAGAACACCGCCTCGAGGCTTCTGGGATTTGCCGCATCTCAGGGCAAGGGCCGCATCATGGTCATCTCGGAGCAGAACGAGGCCGGGCAGGTGGCCGAGCGCGCCATCCAGCGCGCCGCGCAGCGCACCGGCGCGACGATCGTGGCCACGCAGTCCTATGCCTTCTCGCAGCAGGGCATTGTCGATGCCCTGCCGCGTGTGTCTGCGGCAGCGCGCGCGTCGGGGGCGCAGAGCATCCTGATGACCGCTGGTTCGGAAGGTGCCCTGCCGCTGCTGGCGGAACTGCTGCCGCAAAACTCGGTCTCGCGGCGGGACTACCAGTTCATGGGGCTGACGCGCTGGGACATTCCGCCTGCAACATTGCAGCTGAGCGGGTTGCAGGGCGGATGGTTCGCCATGCCGGATCCGCAGCTGACGGCCGGCTTCGAATCGCGCTACAGCGCTGCCTATGGCACTGGCCCGAACCCGATCGCAAGCCTTGGCTATGACGCGATCGCCGCTGTCGGTGCGCTGCTGCGCCGGGGCGGGAGCACGCCCTTCTCGGCCGAGGCCATAACCCAGCCTGCGGGGTTTGCCGGTGTCGCAGGCGTCTTCCGCTTCCGCCGTGACGGCTCCAATGAGCGCGGCCTTGCCGTGGCCGAGATCCGCGATCAGCGCAAGGTCATCCTCAGCCCGGCACCGCGCAGTTTCGCAGCAGGTGCCTCCTGACCTCCGCCGAGCCCCTGCGCGCTTCGGACGCGCGCGCGCTTCACACGGCCCTGCCTGAAGAGGCAGCGGCTCTGTTCCCACCTGCGCAGATCCTGGATGCGGCAGCACTCCGGCAGCAGGTCGGCGCTGCGCTCGAGGCGGAAGCCGACGCATCGGCGCGCGAGCGGCGCGGGATCATCGTCAGGCATCTGCGCGCGGCACTGCGCGAGGGCGCGGAGCGGCTGGAGGCGCTCTTTGCCCAGCACCCGCGCGATGCCCGCGCCTTTGTCGCGGCCAACAGCTGGCTGAACGACCAGATCGTGATGGCCGTGCTTGAAACCGTGCAGACACGGCTGCACCCCAATGCCGCACCCTCGGAGGGTGAGCGTATCGCCGTGCTGGCGGTGGGCGGCTACGGCCGCGCCGAGATGGCGCCGCATTCGGACATTGACCTTCTGTTTCTCGTGCCGTGGAAGGTGACCGGCTGGGTCGAGCAGGTGATCGAATCAACGCTCTACATTTTCTGGGACATGAAGCTGAAGGTCGGCCATGCCAGCCGCACCGTGAATGAATGCCTGCGTCTGGGGCGTGAGGATGTCACCATCCGCACGGCCCTGCTGGAGCACCGCTTTCTCTATGGCAATGCAGCACTGGCGCAGTCGCTGCGTGCACGGCTCTGGGGAGAACTCTTTGCACGGACCCATGCCGATTTCGTCGAGATGAAGCTTGCCGAGCGCGCCGAGCGCCACACCAAGATCGGCAACCAGCGCTACATGCTGGAGCCCAATGTGAAAGAGGGCAAGGGCGGGCTGCGCGACCTTCAGACACTCTACTGGATCGCGAAATACATCCATGCGGTCGATACCGCGCAGGAGCTTGTCGGGCTCGGGTTCTTCCGGGCCGAGGAATACGCGACCTTCCGCGCCGCCGAGACCTTCCTGTGGGCCGTGCGCTGCCACATGCATCACCTTGCCGCCCGCCCGGTCGAGCAGCTGACCTTCGACCTGCAGGTGGGCGTGGCCGAGCGAATGGGCTACACCGACCATGGCGGGCGGCGCGGGGTCGAACATTTCATGCAGGACTATTTCCTCCACGCTACCCATGTCGGCGACCTGACCCGCATCTTCCTGACCGAACTTGAGGCGCGCCATGTCAAGCGCGAGCCTATCCTTCGGCATTTTCTCAATCGTCGCAGGAAGATGCGCTACGGGCTGAAGGTGGTGCAGAACCGGCTGGATATCGAGGAACCCGGGGAGTTCCTGAAGGATCCGATCAACCTGCTGCGGCTGTTCGAGGAAGGGCTGGTCACGGGGTTTCTGCTGCATCCCAATGCGATGCGCCTTGTTGCGGCCAATCTGCGCCTGATTGACGAACACCTGCGCGAAACCCCCGAGGCACAGAAGCTGTTCCTGCGGATGCTGCTCAAGCACTCCAACCCAGAACGTGCGCTGCGCCGGATGAACGAACTGGGCGTGCTTGCGGCCTTCATCCCCGAATTCGAGCCGATCGTGGCGATGATGCAGTTCAACGTCTATCACCACTACACGGTCGACGAACACACGATCCAGTGCATCAGCACACTGGCGCAGATCGAGCGGGAAGAACTGGTCGAGGAATTGCCGGTGGTCTCGCGTATCCTCAGGGAAGGGGTCAACCGGCGCGTACTGTATGTGGCGCTGCTATTGCATGATATCGGCAAGGGGCGGCCCGAAGACCATTCGATCCTCGGCGCGCAGATCGCGCGCAAGGTGGCGCCGCGGCTGGGGCTGAAGAAGGCCGAGTGCGAGACCGTCGAATGGCTGGTGCGCTATCACCTGCTCATGGCCGATACGGCGCAGAAGCGCGACATCTCGGACCCGCGCACGCTGCGCGACTTTGCCAAACTGGTGAAGACCCGCGAGCGTCTGGACCTGTTGACCGCGCTGACGGTCTGCGACATTCGCGGCGTGGGGCCGGGAACCTGGAACAACTGGAAGGCGCAGCTTCTGCGCCAGCTTTACCGCGAGACTTCGCATGCGCTGGAAAACGGCCTCGAGGCGCTGAACCGCGAGAACCGCGCTGCCGAGTCCAAGCGTGCCCTGCGCGAGGCGCTCGACGACTGGCCGCGCCCCGAACTGCGCACCGAGATGGCGCGGCATTACGACCCCTACTGGCAGGGCCTGCCGACCGCGACCCATACCGTCTTTGCGCGACTCCTGCGCGATGTTGCCCCGGACGAACTCCGTGTTGATCTGCATCCGGACCCTGATCGCGATGCGACGCGGGCGTGTTTCGTGCTCTCGGACCATCCGGGACTGTTCGCCCGTTTCGCCGGGGCGCTGGCGCTGGTGGGGGCGAATATCGTCGATGCCCGCACCTACACCACCAAGGACGGGTTCGCGACAGCGGTGTTCTGGATACAGGATGCCGATGGCCACCCCTATGAGGATAACCGCCTGCCGCGTCTGCGCACGATGATCGAACGCACGCTGAAAGGCGAGGTGCTGCCGTCCGAAGCGCTGGCCGACCGCGACAGGGTGAAGAAGCGCGAGCGCGCCTTCCGCGTGCCGACAAACATCAGCTTCGACAATGAAGGCTCTGAAATCTATACGATTATCGAGGTCGATACCCGCGACCGCCCGGGGCTTCTGTTCGATCTGGCGCGGGCGCTGGCGGATGCAAATATCTCGATTGCCAGCGCGGTGATCGCGACCTATGGCGTACAGGCCGTGGACACGTTCTATGTCAAGGACATGTTCGGCCTGAAGCTGCATTCAAAGGCCAAGCAGGAGTCGCTGGAACGCAAGCTGCGCGCGGCGATCGTGGCCGGGGCGGAACGGGCGGCGCGCTGATGTCCCGCGCGCGCGAAACCATGCCGGAGGATGTCGAGGATGCCCTGCAGACGCGCGGATTGCAGACGGCCTATGACGCGCGCCCACCCTATCAGCGCAATGACTGGCTGATCTGGATCAAGGCGGCAAAACGGCCCGAAACCCGTCGCAAACGGCTCGAGTCCATGCTGGCGGAACTCGAGGCGGGGCATGGGTATATGGGCATGGCCTGGCAACCGCGCGGCAGGGGAAAGCCGGACTGATGGCGCGCATCCGATTGGTGGCCGGTTTCCTGACCGTGGGGTTGTGGACCCTGCTGAGCCGCATCTTCGGCTTCGTGCGCGATGTCATGATGGCCGCTTACCTGGGCGCGGGGCCGGTGACTGATGCCTTCTTCGTGGCCTTCTCTCTGCCCAACATGTTCCGCCGTTTCTTTGCCGAGGGCGCGTTCAATTTCGCCTTCGTGCCGATGTTCGCCAAGAAGCACGAGGCGGGCGAGGAGGCCGAACGCTTCGCGCGTGATGCCTTCTGGGGCATGGTGCTGCTTCTGCTGGTCTTTTCCACGCTCGCTGTGATCGCCATGCCCTTGCTGGTCTGGGCCATGGCGGCAGGTTTCGCGCAGGACGAGCGCTTTGACATGGCGGTGGTCTTCGGGCGGGTGGCCTTTCCCTATATCTTCTTCATCTCGCTGGTGGCGCTTCTGTCGGGAATGCTGAATGCGGTCGGGCGGTTCACGGCGGCGGCGGCGGCGCCGGTGCTGCTGAATGTGGTCTTCGTTCTGGCGATGGTTTTGGCCGGGCGCGCGGGCTGGCCGATGGGACTGACCCTGTCCTGGGCAGTGCCTGTTGCGGGGGTGGTGCAACTGGCGCTGCTGTGGGTTGCCGTGCGCCGCGCCGGGTTTTCCATGCGGTATCGCAGGCCGCGCCTGACACCCGAACTCAAGCGGCTGGCCATCATTGCGGCTCCTGCCGTTCTGGCCGGAGGTGTGGTACAGATCAACCTGCTTGTAGGTCGGCAGGTGGCAAGTTTCACCGAGAACGCCGTTTCGTGGCTGTCCTATGCCGACCGTCTTTACCAGTTGCCGCTAGGGGTTGTGGGAATCGCCGTGGGCGTGGTGCTGTTGCCGGAGTTGTCGCGCCGGTTGCGCGCGGGCGATGCGGGGGCGGGACAGCATTCCTTCAACCGGGGGCTGGAATTCTCGCTGTTCCTGACGCTGCCCTCTGCGGTCGCGCTGGTGGTCATCGCGACGCCCATTGTCGCGGTGCTGTTCGGGCGTGGTGCCTGGACCCTGGCCGATACCGAGGCGACGGCGCTGGCGCTTGCCATCTATGCGCTGGGGCTTCCGGCCTTCGTGCTGCACAAGGTGCTCCAGCCGCTTTATTATGCGCGTCACGACACGCGGCGCCCGTTCAGATACGCACTGGTCTCCATGGTGGTGAATGCGGCGGTCGCCATCGGGCTGATGCCCTTCATCGGCTTCATTGCCGCAGCCATCGCGACCAGTCTGGCGGCCTGGGTCATGGTGTGGCAGCTCTGGGTCGGGTCGCGTGACATGGGGCGCGAGGCGCAGCTTGATGCGCAGATGCGCGCGCGGCTCTGGCGGATCGTGCTGGCCGCGCTGGTGATGGGGGCCGTGCTCCATGGGCTGTCGGTGCTGCTTGCCGACTGGCTGGTGCTTTCGGGCAAGCGCTATCTTGCGCTGCTCGCAATCATTCTGGGCGGGGCGGGCGCGTATTTCGCGCTCGCACAGATGATCGGCGCCTTCTCGATCGGCGAGATGCGCATGGCGCTGCGGCGCGCGCGGGGGCGCGGTGCCGAATAGGGCGGGCGCCAGGCGGCATGACTGACCCCTCGATGCCCGGTGTCGGGGTCATGGCGCTGTCCGCGTCCGCTGCCGTCATGCACTGGTCGGATCGTCCCTGTCTGACGGCCTGCGGAACACCGCCATCTGACTCGCGCCGCCAAGATCGGGATGGCAGCCCCCGACATCGCAAAACCGCACCGCGTAGCACCAGCGCGCGGCAACCCGCGTGCCCCAGGCGCGAAACCGGGCGCGCGGCCATTCGAAGCGGTGATCGGGGTGGCGAAAGCGATGCGCGGGCACGCCGAGCAGCGGGTTGAACTCGGCATTGGGGGTGGTGATGATGACCGTGCGGGGCTGCATCTGCCCGAAGATCGCGCGCTCCAGTTGCGACAGATGCGCGGGGTCAACATGCTCGATCGTCTCGACCAGCACCGCGCAGTCGAAGCCGGTCAGGGCAGGGTCGCCCACGGTCATCGAGGCACAGCGCAGCTCGAACCGGTCGGCGCTGACCTGCCGCGCCGCCAGACGCGCGCGCAGTCGGTCGAGCGAGGCCGCGCAGATGTCGATCCCCACCAGCCGGTCAAGCACCATCTCGCAGGCAAGGCAGATGAAGAGATCCCCATCGCCGCAGCCCAGATCCAGTACGCTCCGCGCGCCGGAAGACAGCACCTCGGCGCGTACGGCTTCCAGCCGCTCCTGATGCATCAGCGTCGTCATGCGCGCGCCTGCGGGCCGGGCGGCGGCATCGGAACGACATCCTTGCGCGGCACCCGTCGGCAGTGCGCCCCGGCGGACAGCGTGCGGCGCGAGAGCAGGGTGCCGGTTTCATGCTGCTCGATCCGAGGCCGGGGGAGTGTGATGATCAGGCGCGCGCTATGGTCCTTCGCGTGTTCCGGCACTGCCCGCGCGGCCTCGCCCGCACCCGGACTGCCCGCCAGGGTAGCGAATGCGCGTCCGTCACCGGCTGCCATGAGGCCGGTCCCGGAGGCAGTGAAGGGATCTGTCACCAGGCAATCGCCCCCCGGCGTGATCTCGAAGATTCCCGGACCATGCCGCGCATCGCACAGCCGCGAGGGGCCCCGCGCGCCGACTGGCATGACACTGTGATCGGGCGCTTTTGACAGATGGCTCCCCTGAACGGGCCGCGACGGCCCTGTCCCCTTGCCTGAGATGCGCGGATGATGCGATCTCGCGGTTGGATTGACCAGCGGAATCCACGCTTGCCTTTCGTGCCACGGCGATGAACTGCGCCCGTTGGCGCGGGTGGCGGACAATCAGTCGCATGCGCGGATGAGGCGGGCGGCTGATCCAGCCGCCTGTGCGCGCGGGTCTGCTGCCGCGACCGGCGCCGCAGCGGGGGCAGGGGGGGCGCTGCCCCCCCGGTCCCTTCGGTCCCTCCCCCCCGGGATATTTGGGCAAGGATGATGCAGGGGATGACCGGGCCAGTGCGCAGGCGCAGCGCTCACGGGCGGCGCAGGCGGGCGCGCAGCCCGGGTTGAAGCAGCGCGGCGAGGCCCGCGCCCGCGATACAGGCCATCAGATCGGCGGTCCAGTCCATGCCGCCTCCCGTCAGCACCGCGAGCGCGAGCCGCCCCGCGATCAGCACCGCCACCAGCCCCAGCGCGCGCAGCCGCGCAGGGCGGGTCTCGGCCTCCTGCCAGGCGAGCCGGGAATAACAGCCCGCGAGGGCAAAGATCAGCGGGTAGCCCCCGATCAGCCAGGCATCGGGGGCGGCGACCATCCCGAAGGCAAAACCGCCCATGGCCTGGGCGCAGGCCAGAAGCAGGATCAGCCGGGCAGAGCCGAGGCGCTCGGCGCAGTATTTGCCCAGGGCCGCAGTGATGACCACGACAAGCGCGGCCTGCGCCGGACCCAGATGGACCAGACCATAGGCGAGGTAGCGCGCAAGATGCGGCAGCGGCATTTGCCCGGTCTCGACCATCCAGCCCTGCGCGGCCGGGCTGATGCCCGCAGCCACCAGCGCCTGCGTGCGCCAGCCTGCGCTGCCTGACCAGTTGACCAGCCCGTGCGCGCCCGCCCAGAGCACCAGTTCGACCCCGGCAATCGTCAGGGTCAGCAGCCACACGCCCCAGGGCAGGGGGGTCAGCGCAGCGGACCTGTCATCCGTCATCTGGTGCCTCGGTTGACCTCTTGCCGCCCCGAGGCTAATGCACCCCGAAGAGCTTTTCCAGCCGGGACACATGCAATGAGTGACACGCCGTCCAAGACCTTTCCCAAGCGCATCTTCTCGGGCATCCAGCCGTCGGGCGGCTTGACGCTGGGAAATTATCTGGGAGCGATCAAGCGGTTTGTGACCGCGCAGGACGAAGGGATCGAGACGATCTACTGTCTGGTGGATCTGCACGCGATCACGGTCTGGCAGGACCCGGCGAAGCTGCGCCATGCCACGCGCGAACTGGCGGCGGGCTATCTGGCCGCCGGGATCGACCCTGCGCGCTCGATCCTGTTCAATCAGAGCCAGGTTCCCGCCCATGCCGAACTGGCCTGGATCTTCAACTGCGTCGCGCGGATGGGCTGGCTGCGGCGGATGACCCAGTTCAAGGACAAGGCCGGCAAGCATGCCGAGGAGGCCTCGGTGGGGCTGTTTGCCTATCCGAACCTGATGGCGGCGGATATCCTGGTCTATTTTGCGACCCATGTACCCGTGGGCGAGGATCAGAAGCAGCATCTGGAACTGGCGCGCGACATCGCGATCAAGTTCAACCATGATTTCGGAGTGGATTTCTTTCCGGTGGTGGAGCCGGTCATCGAGGGGGCGGCGACGCGGGTCATGTCGCTGCGCGACGGCACCAAGAAGATGTCGAAATCGGACCCGTCGGACCAGTCACGGATCAACCTGACAGATGATGCCGACGCGATCGCGCAAAAGATCCGCAAGGCGCGCACCGACCCCGAGCCCTTGCCCGAGACGATCGAGGGGCTGGAGGGTCGGGCCGAGGCGCGCAATCTGGTCAATATCTATGCGGCACTTGCAGATGTGACGCCCGGGCAGGTGTTGTCCGCGCATGGCGGGAAGGGCTTTGGCACGTTCAAGCCTGCGCTGGCCGAGCTTGCCGTCGAGAAACTCAGCCCGCTCAATGCCGAGATGCGCCGCCTGATGCAGGACCCGGCCGAGATCGACCGGCTGCTGGGGCAGGGTGCTGACCGCGCCCATGCCATCGCGCAGCCGATTCTGGAGCAGACGCTCGACATTGTCGGGATGATCCGCTCGCGCGGGGCCGGATCGGGGTCGGGACGCTAGAAATCCTTGAGCAGGCGCGTTGTCTCCGGGTCCATGAACCCGGCGACAGTCGCGTCCGTTTCAAGCTGGATCGCGCGGTTCATGTCGCTGCAGGCGGTCAGGTTGAGCGTGCGTTTCATCGCGCGAACCGCAAGCGGCGGCAATGCGGCCAGCTGGCGCGCGACGGTCATGGACTCGTGCTGGAGGGCGGCATCGGGCACCACGCGCCAGGCAATGCCTGCATCCAGCAGTTCTGCCGCAGTATAGCGCTGGCCAAGGAACAGCATCTCGCGCGCCTTTTGCAGACCGGCCAGGGCAGGCAGCAGGCTGGTGACGGCACCTGTCACGAACAGGTTCAGCGAGACCTCGGGAAAAAACCCCCTCGCACTCTCGCCCCAGAGCGGGAAATCGCAGTTGATCGCCCATTCGAAGCCGCCGCCGACGGCCCAGCCATTGATCGCCCCCACGACGGGTTTGGGGCCGAAACTGATCGCGCGGGTAGCATTCTGTATGGCCTCGACCAATACCCTGGCCGCTTCGGCGTTTTCGGGATGCGCGTGGTCATGGCGGTCGTCCCCGGCACAGAATGCACGCCCCGCGCCCGTGAACAGGATGGCATTGCAGGCCGGATCGTCATGCGCATCCCGGAAGGCCTGCGCCACATCCCGCACAAGTTGCAGGTTCATGGCATTCAGACGGTCGGGACGGTTCAGGGTGATGCAGCGCACCCCGCCTTCGGCCAGGGTGCTGGTGACGGTTTCATAGCCGGGAGCGGTCATCTGTCTGTCCTCACGACGCGGCGGGTCTTGCCTTCGGTAACTGGAAAGCTTCGCGGTGGCAGCACGAGCACGCGCGCGCTTGCGCCAAGCTGACGCTTGATCGCGGCTTCCAGCGCAGGGCCGATGGTCGGATCGTCGATGCTGCCCTCGGCCCGTTCGACATGAAGGGGCAGATGGTCATGGGGCGGCGGCCCGTCCAGAACGATCCGGTAATCCCCTGACAGCCGCGGATCGCTGCAGATGACAGCGGCAACCATGCTCGGAAACAGGTTCAACCCGCGCACCACGACCATGTCGTCACTGCGCCCCACGACCCGGAAACGAAATCCCGTGCGACCGCACTCGCAGGGCTCGGCATGATCGAGCGCGATGATGTCGCCTGTGCGGAACCGCACCAGCGGCTGGCAGTCGCGCGCCAGATGGGTCAGTACGAGCTCGCCCTCGGTTCCGGGCTCCAGCGCCAGCGGGTCCTCGGTCTCCGGATCGATAAGCTCGGGCCAGAGCACATCGGCCGCCATGAAATGCAGGTGCGTGTCATGTTCGCATTGCGCAGCAAAATTCGAGAATACATCCGACACGCCATAATTGGCGTTGCGCGGTTCCATCCCCCAGGTGGCGCGCAGCCGGTCCCGCAGAGCGGGGTCGTCCAGACCCGGCTCGCCACCGAAAAGGCCCAGCTTCAGCCCGAGGTCGGGTGGCGCCAGCTCCGGGAATTTCCCGGCCAGCACGCGTTCCAGGACCGCCGGATACGAGGGCGTGCAGGAAATCGCAGTGATGCCGACCTCGCGGATCGTGCGGATCAGCAGGTCGGTGCTGCCCACGCCGAAGGGAACCACCAGCGCACCGGTCGCCTGCAATGTCATGTGGTCGGTCAGCCCGCCCATCCACATCTGGTAATTCAGGCAATGCACGACCGTCATGCCCGGCCGCAACCCTGCCGCCCGGTGGCAGCGCCCGCCGACGGCCTCGGTTATGGCGCAATCGCGCGCCGAGAGCGCGAGGTTCATGGCCTGCCCGGTCGTCCCCGAGGTGCGATGCAACCGCACGGCAGTGTCGCGCCGGGCGGCAAGGTAATCGCCGAAAGGCGGATGTTCGGCCTGCGCGCGCCGCAGTTGTGCCTTGTCAGACAGTGGCAGATCCGCCAGGTCGCGCAAGTCAGAGGGCGGCGTCACGCCCGCCCACAGCGTCTGATAGAACCGGGAATGCGCCGCGACATGGCCTGACTGCAGGACCCAGGCGGACTGCTGGTGCGGCAGCAATGCGCGCCTGTCCATGAATTCTGCGTCTTGCAACAGGCTCATTCTCCCATCCCCCTGCGCCAGATGTAGGTCAGTGTCTGGATGACCGCCTCGCGATCCTGCGAAAGCTCTGCAAGTGCTGCATCGCGGTTGAAATGAAGCGTGACCAGATACTGGTCCACCATCCCGCCCAGCGCATGCGCCCGGCGCAGCAATTCGTCCCTGGGGACAGATTGCCCCGAGCGCGCCAGTTTCCGGCTGGCGGCGTCGGCCACTGTTTCTGCCCATGCGCGGTTGAGTGCCTGAAAGCGCGCGGCAGCTTCGGGAAAGCTGTCGAAACCGCTCACAAGGCAGCGCATCAATCCGGGATTGCGCTCGAAAAGGGCTACATAAAGCGCAGTGGTTGCGCGGACCCGGTCATCTGTGCAGGTCTTGCCCGCCGCCTGCATTGCCTGCTGCACATGGGCGACGAATGCTTGCAGGAGGGCATCCAGAAGCCTGCGCATGTCAGAGAAATAGGTGTAGAACGTGCCATGCGCGACACCCGCGCTGTTGCAGATGTCACTGACCCGCAGCATATCCGGCGTCCTGTCGGCAAGCAGGATGCAGGTGGCGGCCATGAGGCTTGCGCGCGTGCGGTCGGACTTGCGCTTGCCGCAGGTGTCACGCTGCAGCAGGGCAGCAAAATCCGTCTCTGGCGCAGCGAGGGTCTCGGACATCTGGCATCCCTTATATGAAAATGACATCAATATCATAAAAATATGTCAAGTCCCTTTTCAGGCATCCTTAAGCCCTTCGGGCCTGTTCAACGACTGAATTGCACGCCAGGGAGCATCCTTCCGTCGTGGGTCATGTCCAGCCCGGTACTTTCCGCCTCCTTCAAGCATGACAGGCGTAGCACGGGCAGACCGGCAAGCACGCGCCCGCAAGCATGCGTACCCTGCGCGGCAAGCCGGGAAGGGCGTGCTTGATGCTGGGCCAGATGTTGGGGGCTGAGCGTCAGCATGACCGCCAGCGCGCCGAATCGGACCGGGCAACAGGATGCGCGGCGACTGTCACCCTGGCCACGCCTTCGTTCCGGCGTCCCTGTGGTCATGTTTCCCTTGAGTCGATCAGCTGTACCAGACGGGACAGGATCGGCCTTGTGGAACAGTGATTTTCCGGAATTTCCCGAACTGGTCGGAGTGAGAGGATTCGAACCTCCGACCCCCTGCTCCCGAAGCAGGTGCGCTACCAGGCTGCGCCACACTCCGACCGTATCGAGGCGTATAGAAGAGCCCGCCATAGTTGACAAGGGGGCGCACGGCGCTGCCCGGCCACGTGCGGGGCTTTCCAATCCGGCGGCTTTTGCCTAATGATGCACCCGAACACAGAGGATCCAGGCGCGCGATGGAATTGATCACCACGACCGAGGGGCTTGCGGGTTTTTGCGCGCAGGCCCATGACGCCCCCTATGTCACGATCGACACCGAGTTCCTGCGCGAGCGCACATATTACTCCAAACTCTGCCTGTTGCAGATGGCGCTGCCCGGTCCCGATGGCCCCGAGGCGGGCCCGGCGGTTCTGGTGGACCCTCTGGCCGAAGAGCTGTCGCTTGCGCCTTTCTACACGCTTCTCCGCGACCAGAGCACGGTCAAGGTTCTCCATGCCGCGCGCCAGGATCTCGAGATCTTCTTCTTCGAGGGCCAGACCCTGCCGATACCGCTCTTTGACACGCAGATCGCCGCCATGGTCTGCGGCTTTGGCGACCAGATCGGCTACGAGACGCTGGTGCGCAAACTGGCGAGGGGGAATGTCGACAAATCCTCGCGCTTCACCGACTGGTCGCGCCGCCCGCTCTCGGAGGCGCAGCTGCGCTATGCGCTGGCCGATGTCACGCATCTGCGCGTGATCTACGAGAAACTTTCGGAAAAGCTCGAGGCGTCGGGCCGCGCGGGCTGGGTGGCCGAGGAACTGGGGGTCCTGAACGACCCCGAGACCTACATCACCCGGCCCGAAGATGCCTGGGAACGAATCAGGACACGCAATGATTCAGGGCGGTTCCTTGCGATCCTGCGAGAACTTGCGGCCTTCCGCGAAAGCCACGCGCAGTCCCGCGATGTCCCGCGCTCGCGTGTGTTCAAGGACGATGCGCTGCTGGAACTCGCCGCAGTCAAGCCGCGTTCGCCCGACGATCTGGGGCGCACGCGGCTGTTGCTGCGCGAGGCGCGCAAGGGCGAGATTGCGCAGGGGATTCTCGACGCCGTGGCGCGTGGCCTTGACTGCCCGCCCGAGCAGTTTCCACAACTGCCGAGTGCGCGCGAGAACATGAATGTCAATCCGGCCCTAGCGGATCTGCTGCGGGTGCTGCTCAAGGCGAAATCGGACAGCACCGGGGTGGCGGCGCGGCTGATTGCCTCGGCATCGGATCTCGATGCCTTGGCGGCAGGGTTTCGCGATGTCCCCGCACTCTCGGGCTGGCGGGCCGAGGTGTTCGGGCAGGACGCGCTGCGCCTGTGCCGGGGCGAGGTCGGGCTGGCGGTGAATGGCTCTCAGGTCAAGGTCATCGCGCTCGCGTCGTCGGGCGCGCCTGACTGATCGAGGCGGCGCACGCAAGGACGCGCCGGCATCATGGCATCCGTCCGCGAGCGGGTCGGAACCGGCTCAGCGATTGACACTGCGCGCGTTCTGCTCGCCGCGCACGACGACCCGGCGCACGCCCGCCATCCGTTCATTCGAGATCTTGACCGCCGCCGTGACCGTGCGCGAGGCTTCGGTTGACGCCGGCATCGGCACGCGCGGCGCGGCCACGACGAATTCATAGATCAGCGCGCCATCGACCGGGCGCCCGCGATTGATCGGGCGCAATTCGACATCCCACCAGCCCTGTGTTGCCGTCAGACCCGATGCGCGCAGCAGCGCGCCTCCGGTGGTGCGGATGACCTCCATCTCGGTGACGACAGGCACCAGCGCGCGCCGGTCGATCTCGGTCTGCCAGCCACCGCTGGGGGCCAGGGTTTCTGTGCTCTCGCGGCCGAACCAGTTGAACGGATTGAGGCGCGACTCGCGGACTGATCCGCAGGCCCCGAGCGCGAGCACCAGTGCCAAGGCTGCCAGAAGGGGCTTGTGCATAGGGGGTCCTTTCCCATCACCGGATCGCGGCAGGCGCATTGGCGCCCCTTTTCCGGTTAGCGCAATATGGACGCTTTGAAAAGTGCCGAGCAGCCCCGACTGCACGCGAAACGCTGGACGTTGCGCCACGGGCACCTTAGGTGTAGCGCGTCGAGACAAGGATGGCAGGGCCCATGGCAAGCGCAGAGTTTGAAGAGATCGTCGAGACCTTCGAGTTTCTGGAGGACTGGGAAGACCGCTACCGCCATGTCATCGAGCTTGGCCGCGCCATGGCGCCGATGGACGAAGCGCTCAAGACCCAGGCCACCAGGGTCGAGGGTTGCGCCAGCCAGGTCTGGATCCATCCGCGACTGGACGGAACCGGCGCACTGGCACGGTTCGATTTCGCGGGCGACAGCGATGCGATGATCGTGCGCGGGCTGATCGCCGTGCTGCACGCGCTCTATTCGGGGCAAAGCGTGGCCGAGGTCCAGACCATCGACGCCATCGCCGAATTGCGCCGGCTCGGGCTGGACGAGCATCTGTCTTCGCAGCGCTCGAACGGGTTGCGCGCGATGGTGGCGCGAATTCGTTCTGTCGCAGCCGAGGCCTGTGCCTGATGAACGACCCGGTATTGCTGGCGCAGATGGCGGCGCTGCTGCTCGGAATCGGGGCGCTGGCGGGGGTGTTGGCCGGGCTTCTGGGCGTGGGTGGCGGCATCGTGCTGGTGCCCGCGTTCTTCTATGCCTTCACGGCGCTGGGGTTTGCCGGGCCGCAACTGATGCAGGTCTGCCTTGCCACCTCGCTGGCCACGATCGTCGTGACCTCCGCGCGCTCGGTCCAGAGCCATCAGCGCAAGGGCGCGGTGGACTGGCCCATCCTGCGCGGCTGGGCGCTGGGGATCGCGATCGGCGCCGTGCTGGGAATGCTGGCCGCCACGCAGCTGCGCTCGGTCGTGCTGCAGGGGATCTTCGGCGTACTGGGCGTGCTTGTCGGGCTGTATCTGGCCTTCGGAAGACCGGAATGGCGACTGGGCGATGCCATGCCTGAAGGTCCGCTGCGCGCCGCGCAATCGAGCATCATCGGGTTCCTGTCGGTGCTGATGGGAATCGGCGGCGGCTCGTTCGCCGTACCGCTGATGTCGCTTTACGGAGTGACCATTCACCGCGCCGTGGCGACGGCCTCGGGGTTCGGGCTGCTGATCGCGGTGCCTTCGGTTGCAGGATTCCTGCTGTTCGATGTCGAGGCGCCGCCGCCCCTGACACTGGGCGCGGTCAACCTGCCGGCCTTCGTGATCGTGATTGCCATGACGCTGCTGACGGCCCCTCTGGGGGCGCGTCTTGCGCATGCGATGGACCCCAAGCCGCTCAAGCGTGTCTTTGCCGTGTTCATCATCGCCATGGCGCTCAACATGCTGCGCAAGGCGCTCGGTTTCTGACCATGGGCAGGGGCGCAGCGGGGGGTGAGGTTTTTTGCAGGAAAATATGGCATGACTTGCAGGACCGCGCAGTTTGCGCCATGTCTCTGACGCAGGTCTGAGAGGGAGAGTGGCATGAGCCGCGCATTGGTTTTTCCGGGACAGGGAGCGCAGACTATCGGCATGGGGCGCGCCCTCGCCGAGGCTTATCCCGCCGCTCGGGCGGTTTTCGAGGAAGTGGACTCGGCCCTGGGCGAGGGGCTGTCGGCGCTGATCTGGCAAGGCGATATCGCCGATCTGACCCTGACGGCCAATGCCCAGCCTGCACTGATGGCGACCTCGCTGGCCGCGCTGCGCGCGCTCGAGGCCGAAGGTGTGCAGTTGAGCGACGCGGCTTTCGTCGCCGGGCATTCGCTGGGCGAATATTCGGCGCTGGCGGCTGCGGGCGCGCTCAGCGTGGCGGATGCGGCGAGGCTGTTGCGGGTGCGCGGGGCAGCGATGCAGGCCGCCGTGCCGGTGGGCGAGGGGGCAATGGCCGCGCTGCTGGGGCTGGACTTCGCGACGGCTTCAGGCGTGGCGCAGGAGGCGGCGCAGGGCCAGGTCTGTCAGGCGGCCAATGACAATGACCCCGCGCAGGTGGTGGTCTCGGGGCACAAGGAGGCCGTCGAGCGCGCGGTCGAGATCGCGAAGGCGCGCGGGGCGCGTCGTGCGATGCTGCTGCCGGTTTCGGCACCGTTCCATTGCGCGCTGATGAAGCCGGCCGCCGAGGTGATGGCCGCGGCACTCTCGGAGGTGGAGATGCGCGCGCCAGTGGTGCCGCTGGTCGCCAATGTCCGCGCCGAGGCCGTGCAGGACCCCGAAACCATCCGCGCGCTGCTTGTCGAGCAGGTCACGGGCTCCGTACGCTGGCGCGAATCGGTTCTGTGGATGTCAGCGCAGGGAGTGACGTCCTTCTGGGAGGTTGGCGCGGGCAAGGCGCTCTCGGGCATGATCCGGCGCATCGTGAAGGAGGCCGAGGCACGCAGTTTCGGCATGCCTGAGGATCTGGCCGCCCTGCGTGGCTGACCCCTGCACCCCCGGCCTTCGGGGCCGGGGCCTCTGACAAGAGCTTCAGGGAACGATGCGGGTGTATTTCACGCCCGAGAGCGAGGCGCCGGCAAGGATGCCCGATTGTCCGAAGACAACCGCGATGACCGGTGCGAACTGGGTCGTGGTCTCGGCCCCCATCGAGCCGCCCTGCGTGGGAACGGCATAGCGCAGGTCCGCGCTGGCCGCCCAGCCTGGCGAATAGCGGAAATCCGACAGCGCCTGTTCGGTCATGAAGAACAGCGCATGGGCATATTGCTGTGCGCCTGCCTGCAGTCCGATACTGGCGCGGGTCGCCTGGTAATAATCGACGGTTGCATCATTGATCCTGAGTGCCCCGCGCCCATAGGCCGCCCCCAGGAAGAGCCCGGCCTCGGTCACGACCGGCATGTAGAGAATGCCGCGGGAATTCTGGAACAACTCGCCCAGCGAGGGGTAATTGTTGCGCAGGTAATCCCGCGCGGCATCGACGCGGGCATCGAGGTCTGCCGCACCTTGGCCGCCGATCTGGTTGGAACAGGCCGCGAGCGACAGCCCGGCCAGCCCGCATAGCGTGAATGCACGCCTGTTGAGATGTATCATGCTCTGCCTCCAGGTGATGTTGCCGACGCTTCTGCGCGCGCCTTGTTGCAACAGTTTACAGCCAAAGCGACAGCTTGTCATCCACCGCGCGGCCCGCTGCCGCCCGCCCGCCTGCGCGGCTCAGTCGCGCAGGGCTTCCGCCAGGCGGGGGGCGAAATAGCTCAACACGCCGTCGCACCCCGCGCGCTTGAAGGCCATCATGCTCTCGAACATGACCTTGTCGCCATCAAGCCAGCCGTTCTGCGCCGCGGCCATCAGCATCGCATACTCGCCCGAAACCTGATAGGCGAAGGTCGGGCGTTCGAAACGGTCCTTCACGGCGCGGCAGATGTCCAGATAGGGCATTCCCGGCTTGACCATGACCATGTCCGCACCCTCGGCCAGATCGCGGGCGACACAGGCCAGCGCCTCGGACGCGTTGGCGGGGTTGATCTGGTAGGTCGCCTTGTCGCCCACCAGCCGCCCCGTGGCGCCCACGGCATCGCGGAACGGGCCGTAGAACGCGCTTGCGAATTTCGCGGCATAAGACAGGATCGCCACGTCGCGGTGGCCATCCGCCTCGAGCGCAAGACGCAGCGCGCCGATGCGCCCGTCCATCATGTCGGAGGGGCCAAGAATGTCGGCCCCGGCCTCGGCCTGTGCCAGACCCATCCTGACCAGTGCCGCCACAGTCTCGTCATTCACGATCTCGCCATTGACCACGAACCCGTCATGACCATTGGCATTGTAGGGGTCGAGCGCAATATCGGTCATGACCATCAGTCCGGGGGCGCGTGCCTTGAGCATCCGGATGGCCCGGTTGGTCAGGTTTTCGGGATTCCAGGCCTCTTCGCACCCTTCGGTGCGCAGTGCGGGGTCGGTATAGGGAAAGAGGCAGATCGCAGGGATGCCAAGTTCCAGCGCCCGGTCAGCAGCCGCCATCAGCCGGTCAAGCGAGAGCCGCGCCACACCGGGCAGCGAGGGAATCGGATCTGCGACATTCTCGCCCTCGCGAATGAAGACAGGCCAGATCAGGTCGCGCGCCGAAAACCCGTTTTCCTGTACCATCTCGCGCAGGGCACGGGTACGGCGCAGGCGGCGCAGGCGGGCGGCGGGAAAGGGGGCAGGGGTCATCGTCAGGGGCCTTGTCGGAGTTACCCCCTCTTGGTGCCACGCGAGGCGACGGAAGGGAAGCCCTGCCGAATCCGAAGGACGGGCGGTTCCACCCACCACCCACCGTTCCGGATCAGCGTGTGGTCTCGGTCAGGCGCCGTGTCACATAGTCGCGCACGGTCTCGAGCATGGGCTGCATGTGGCGTTCCTCGTCCTTGAAGAAGTGATCCGCCCCCTCGACCTCGGTATGGGTGATGGTGATGCCGCGCTGTTCCTGCAACTTGCCTACAAGCGACTTGGTGTCGCGCGGGGGCGCGACCCGGTCGGCGGTGCCGTTGATGATCAACCCCGAGGCCGGGCAGGGGGCAAGGAAGCTGAAGTCATACAGATTCGCTGGCGGCGCGACCGAGATGAAACCGGTGATGTCGGGCCGTCGCATCAGAAGCTGCATCCCGATCCAGGCCCCGAAGCTGAACCCCGCAACCCAGCAGTGGCGTGCATTCTGCGACATGGACTGGACGTAATCAAGCGCTGCGGCCGCGTCCGACAACTCGCCGATGCCCTGATCATATTCGCCCTGCGACCGGCCCACGCCGCGAAAGTTGAACCGCAGCACGGAAAAGCCGATCTTGTGGAAAGTGTAATGCAGGTTATAGACCACCTTGTTGTTCATGGTGCCGCCGAATTGCGGATGCGGGTGCAGCACGATGGCAATCGGCGCATCGGTTCTTGATTGCGGATGGTAGCGGCCTTCGAGTCGGCCTTCGGGGCCGGGGAAGATGATTTCGGGCATGGGGGGCCTTATCCTGGGGTCACAGGGCAGTCAGGCTGCGCTGCGGGGCAATGCGGACGCACCTGATCGGGTGGGGTGCAGAAATCTTGACTCTTTGCTTCAGGCATTTTAGAAGGATTCTAAATTGCAGTTTGGTCCGGCAGGCTTTGCCGGGGCGCGACAGGCAGGGGCCGTCACGATGTAGGGCTGCTGCGCGCGCACGTCAACCAGTTTGCTGTCAGACAGCGTCGGGCGCGCCTTGCCCGCAGTGGATACCGGGGGGCCGAAATGAAACTCTCGACCAAGGGGCGCTATGCGATGATCGCGCTGGTGGACCTCGCGCTTGCCGAAAAGGGCGCGCTGGTCTCTCTGGGCGAGATTTCGGCACGTCAGGATGTCTCGCTGGCCTATCTGGAACAGCTATTCGTAAAGCTGCGCCGGGCAGGGCTGGTCGAGTCGGTGCGCGGTCCGGGGGGCGGCTACCGGCTGGCGCGCGCGCCGGATGCGATCCGCGTTTCGGAAGTTCTCGAGGCGGTCGAGGAAACTGTCAGTGCGATGCATGCCGGCGCCGGGGCCACCGGGGCGGTGTCCGGTTCGAAGGCGCAATCGCTGAGCAACCGGTTATGGGAGGGGCTTTCGGCCCATGTCTATGTCTTCCTGCACCAGACGCGGCTTTCCGATGTGGCGGGAAATGCGCTGACGCCCTGTCCGGCGGTGCCAAACCTCTTTCAGGTGGTTGATGACTGATTTGCGAAGGGCGCGGCCCCGCATGGGCGAGAGGGCAGGGTGAGCATGGCGCGGGTCTATCTCGATCACAATGCCAGCACACCGCTGCGCGCCGAGGCGCGCGCGGCCATCCATGCCGCCTGCGACGTGATCGGCAACCCGTCCTCGGTTCATTCCGAAGGCCGGCAGGCGCGCGCACTTGTCGAGCGCGCGCGGGGGCAACTGGCGGTGGCGCTGGGGGCGGAGGGGGCCGAGATCGTCTTCACCTCGGGCGCGACCGAGGCCGCGGCGCTGGCCATGGCCGGGCGCGGGCTTGCCTGCGGCGCCATCGAACATGATGCCGTGCGCGCCTGGGGCGACGACTCGCTCGCGGTCGATCCGTCGGGGCGCGTGGTCGTTTCGGACCCTTTGCGCGCGGCGCTGCAACTGGCCAATTCCGAGACCGGCATCATCCAGGAACTGCCCGCAGGGATTGCGGTCAGCGACCTGACGCAGGCCTTCGGCAAGATCCCCTTCGCCTTCAACTGGCTCGGGGTCGAAATGGGTTTTGTCTCGGCCCACAAGCTGGGCGGGCCAAAGGGCGTGGGCGCGCTGGTGCTGCGGCAGGGTACGGAACTTGCCGCGCAAATCCGCGGTGGCGGCCAGGAGATGGGGCGGCGTGCGGGCACGGAGAACATTCTCGGTATCGCAGGTTTCGGCGCCGCGGCCGAAGCCGCGATGCGCGATCTGGACATCGGTCGCTGGGAAGCTGTATCTGAAATTAGAAATATTCTAGAACAGGCTCTGGACGCTGCCAAAAGCAAGACTATTTTTGTCGGGAAAGGTGCGCGACGCCTGCCGAACACGCTCTGCCTGGCCACACCCGGCTGGAAGGGCGAGACGCAGGTGATGCAGATGGACCTTGCCGGCTTTGCCATATCGGCAGGCTCGGCCTGTTCCTCCGGCAAGTTGCGGGCGTCCGGCGTGCTGACGGCAATGGGCCATGACCCGGCCACGGCTGCAGGCGCGATCCGCGTCTCGCTCGGGCTCGGGACGACACGAGAGGACGTGCTGCGCTTTGCCGAAGCGTGGCTCAGGGAATACAACCGTTTCGCGGCGCGGGCGGCATGACAAAGGGGAAAGACATGGTGGCACTGGATGAAACCCAACTGCGCGAGGGCGTGGACCGCGAGACGGTCGAGACCGTGCAATCCATGGCCGGGACCTACAAGCACGGCTGGAATACCGAGATCGAGATGGATTTCGCGCCCAAGGGGCTGAACGAAGACATCGTGCGCCTGATTTCCGCCAAGAACAAAGAGCCCGAATGGCTGCTTGCGTGGCGGCTGGACGCCTATCGCCGCTGGCTGACCATGGAAAGCCCCGACTGGGCCATGCTCAAGATCCCGATGATCGATTATCAGGAGCAGTATTACTACGCCAAGCCCAAGTCGATGGCGGAAAAGCCAAAATCGCTGGATGACGTGGACCCGAAGCTGCTGGAAACCTATGCCAAGCTCGGGATTCCGCTGAAGGAACAGATGGTTCTGGCCGGTGTCGAAGGCGCCGAGGCGCCGCGCAAGGTGGCGGTGGATGCGGTTTTCGACTCGGTCAGCCTTGGCACCACCTTCAAGGAGGAGCTGAAGAAGGCCGGCGTCATATTCTGCTCGATCTCCGAGGCCGTGCAGGACCACCCGGAACTGGTGAAGAAATACCTTGGCTCGGTCGTGCCGCAGAATGACAACTATTTCGCCGCGCTCAATTCGGCTGTCTTCTCGGATGGCAGCTTTGTCTATATCCCTGCGGGCACTCGCTGCCCGATGGAACTCTCCACCTATTTCCGCATCAATGCCGAGAATACCGGCCAGTTCGAGCGCACGCTCATCATTGCCGAAAAGGGCAGTTATGTCAGCTATCTCGAAGGCTGCACCGCGCCGAAGCGTGATACGACACAACTGCATGCCGCGGTCGTGGAAATCGTCGTTCTGGAAGATGCCGAAGTGAAATATTCGACCGTCCAGAACTGGTTTCCGGGCGATGAAAACGGCAAGGGCGGAATCTACAATTTCGTCACCAAGCGCGCCGACTGCCGCGAGGACCGCGCGAAAGTGATGTGGACACAGGTGGAAACCGGGTCGGCGATCACATGGAAATATCCGTCCTGCATCCTGCGCGGCGATGACAGCCAGGGCGAATTCTATTCGATCGCCATCGCCAATAACTGGCAGCAGGCCGATACCGGCACCAAGATGGTGCATCTGGGCAAGAATACGCGCTCGCGCATCGTGTCCAAAGGTATCAGTGCAGGGCATGCCCAGAACACCTATCGCGGTCTGGTGTCGATGCACCCGAAAGCCACAAGCGGCCGGAATTACACGCAATGCGACAGTCTGCTGATCGGCGACAAATGCGGGGCGCACACGGTACCCTATATCGAGGTGCGCAATGCCTCGTCGCGCGTCGAGCATGAAGCGACGACCTCCAAGGTCGATGACGACCAGCTTTTCTACTGCCGTCAACGCGGCATGGACGAGGAAGAGGCGGTTGCGCTGGTCGTAAACGGGTTCTGCAAGGAAGTATTGCAGGAATTGCCGATGGAATTCGCCATGGAAGCGCAGGCGCTGGTGGCGATTTCGCTGGAAGGGTCGGTGGGGTGAGGCGCGACGACGACTTGCTGCGCGAAATTTTGTTCAAACTTGAAGATGAGGATGACTACATCTCTATCGAGTTTGGCGCGAGTACGGATAGTTCTGAGTATGACAGAAAAGTCTTTGGTCATCTGTTGCTATTGGCGGATGCGGGGCTTGTTGAGCTAAGTGGAAAATATCGTGAAAGTGCCCGGATAACCAACTACGGCCATGATTTCATTGCGGCAATCCGTGACGATACTCATTGGAACCAAACGAAGAGGATAGCCGAGTCGGCCGGTGCCAAAACAATAGGCATCTTATTTGATGTCGCTATTGGGTTGGCGAAACAGCGGCTAGCGAGGCTCTTGGAAAATGGCGTTTGATAAAACGCGAAACCGCACTGGGCGGGTTAGCTGAAGGACTAGAATATGCTGGAAATCAA
>SKYA01000135.1 GCA_007128135.1 Paracoccaceae bacterium
AACGCCACCGGCCCCGCCCCGAGATGGCCGAACAGTTCGAACAGCAGCGGCGCGGCCACATCCAAGCCAAACACCCCCGGCACCGGCGCGCCATCGGCGCGCCCCACCCAGACGCCTGCCACATTCGCCCCGTCAAACCCCAGAGCCCATGCATCGCGATGCCCGTAGGAAGTCCCGGTCTTGAAGGCAAGCCGCCAGTCGGGCAGTCTTGCGGGACGCGGTGCAGCAGCAAGGATATTCCCAAGGTGCCAGGCCGCCTCGGCGCTCATCACCTGCCTGCGCGGCCCCGGACCACCGGCCTGTGCCGAGAGCGCAACGGCCTCGCCCCCGCGCGCGATCGCGGCATAAAGCTGCACCAGCCCCTCGAGCGACACACCCATCCCCCCCAGAGAGACCGCGAGCCCCGGCGCATCTCCGGGCACCACGGCCTGCACGCCTGCCGCGCGCAGCGCCGCCATCACCCGCGCCGGCCCCAGCACCTGGGTCAGTTCGACCACCGGCAGGTTGAGCGAGATCTGCAGCGCCTCGCGCGCGCTGACGGGCCCGCGAAAGATGCGATCGAAATTCTGCGGTGCGTAGCCTGCAAAGCGCGCGGGCCGGTCATCGAGCAGTGTCTCGGGATGCGCCAGACCGTCCGAAAAGGCCAGCCCGTAGATCAGCGGCTTGAGCGCCGATCCCGGCGAGCGCAGCGCCTGCGTCATGTCCACAAAACCCTGCCGCGCAGGGTCGAGGTAATCGGCCGACCCCACCAAGGCCAGGATTGCCCCCGATCCGGGCTCGGCCACCATCAGCGCCACGCTGGCCGGCGCGGGCAGGTCGCGCAGGCCATTCTTCGCGACTTGTTCCAGCGCGCGCTGCAGATCGGCGTCGAGCGTCGTGCGGTGCACGCGGCGCTCGGGCTGTGCGGCGCGCAGCCGGTCGGCCAGATGCGGGGCAAGCGCCGGAAAGGCGCGGCGCACCTCTGGCAGGGGCTCGCGACGGGCGGCCTGTGCCGCCTCTTCGCTGATGACCCCGGTCGCCACCGCGCGCGCCAGAATCCGGTCACGGGCAGCGCGTGCGGTTTCGGGGTGCCGGTCAGGCGCCCGCGCGGCGGGCGCCTGCGGCAGGGCCACCAGCAGTGCCGCCTGCGCCTCGGTGAGTCGCTCGGGTTCGCGCCCGATCCATGCGAAGCTTCCGGCCCTCAGCCCCTCCAGATTACCGCCCATCGGTGCGCGATGCAGATAGAGCGAGAGGATTTCGTCCTTGGACAGCACCCGCTCCAGCGCCAGCGCGACCCGGATCTGGCGCAGCTTGCCGCCCCAGCTGCCCGTCGGCCCCTCCTCGATCAGCCGTGCGACCTGCATGGTCAGCGTCGAGCCCCCCGAGACCGCGCGCCCATGGCGCGCGGCTTGCGCAGCCGCGCGCAGCATCGCCAGCGGATCTACCCCCCGGTGCCGGTAGAAGCGGCGGTCCTCATGGGCAAGGAGCATGGCCAGATAGGTCTGGTCCACGCGCGCCGGGTCCACACCCAGCCGCCAGCGCCCGTCATCCACTGTATAGGCGCGCAGCAGCGTGCCATCCCGCGCCAGAACCTCGACCGAGGTCTCGACCTCGAGCGGAGGCAGGTCCGTGACCGTCACCCAGCGGTCCAGCGCGATCCAGCAGGCGCCACCCAACGCCAGCGTCAACAGGGGCGCGCGCCAGCGCGCCCCTCCGGGAGACCGCACCTCTGTCACGGTGCGATCACGACCCGGCCCGTCGCGCCCAGGGCGCGGTTGGTGGGCCGATACATGTCCTCGACCCTGGCCGCAGGATGGTGAAACGTACCCGGCGAGACCGCCCGCGCAATATAGGCCAGCCGCAGCGGCGCCTCCGAAGTCCAGTCCACCGCAGCCAGAAAACGGTCGGAGCGGGCTTCGGTCATCTCGGCCCAGTCATGTGCCGCCAGCCAGTCGAGCGCGCGGATGTCGCCCTCGCGCAGGAGGTTCGCATTGTCGATCTCGAACCCGGCGGGCAGGGCATCGTCGATCATAAGCCGCCCCCCGCTCACGCCCCGGTCAGGGCGCACCTCCAGCACGCTGACCACGCGATCGCCCACGCGAATCCGCGCCGGGTCGATCTCGTCGCCTTCAACCGAATAGAGGCGGCGCGTGATCGTATAGCCCACGCCCTGCGCGGGCAGCGGCTGCTCGGGCACCCCAAAGGCCGAAATGGTGACTGTCACCTCGCGTGCACCCTGATTGCCGATCACCACCGGCACACCCTCATGGAGTGCAAGCACATTGCCCTGCACGGGCACGCCATCGCGCGTCAGCCCCTGACCTTCGGCACCCATCGCCATGGCGGCCTGAAGCGCCCAGGCGGCCTCTTGCGGCGAGAGCTGGTCGGCAGGGGCACGCGCGGCCAGCATTCCTGCCAGTTGCACCCGGTCCACGGCAGCGCTGCCGGCCTCGATGGCAAGGGCCAGCAACCCGGCCTGATCGCGCAGCACCGTGCCGTAATCGGCGCGCAGCCCCGCCTCGTCCGCGCCGATCAGGGCGCGGGCACGGGTGAACATGGCATCGGAACGGCGCTGGTCGCCATAGGCGGCCAGAGCGGCGCCAAGCTGGGCCGCGGACAGGGGCGTGTCGAAACGCTCGGGCAATGTGTCGGCATAATAGCGCAGATCGCCGATGGCCGCCTCGCCTGCACGGGCCAGAACATGCAGCGCATAGGCATGGCCGCCCACGCCGCCATACAACTCGCCCGCCATGGCGACCTCGTTACGCAGGTTGTTCAGCGCCATGCGCATCGCAAAGGCAGGCACCTGCGCGCCCTGCGCCTCGGCGCGCAGCAGCACATCGGTGACATAGGCATCGAGCCACAGGTCATACCCGCCCGCGCCCCACAGCCCGAACGCGCCGGTCCGCCCTTGCCGCGTCAGGATCTGGTCGATCGCCTCCTGCACCCGCGCGCGCGCCTCGGCCTCGGTCATCAGGCCCAGCTCGGCCACGGCGGACGAGGCCAGCAGCATGGGCTGGATCGACGAGGCAATCTGTTCGGTGCAGCCATAGGGATACCCGCTCAGCCGCTGGATCAGCCCCGGCACATCCAGCCCCGCGCCTGCGCCCGCGACCAGAGTGGCCCGCGCGGTTCCCGGTCGCAGCCCGTCCAGTGCGTCGGCTGTGAAGCGGAAGCGCGCGCCGGGAGCGAGGGTGAATTGCGAACTGCGCGCGATCTCGGGGTCAGTATGCATCACGCTCAGCGTCAGGTCGCGGGTCAGCACCCGGCCATCGGGCGTGGTCAGCGCCACGGAATAGACATGCTCGCCCACCTGGCTGGGTGCAAGGTCAATGTCCACGACCGCGCGTCCACCCTCGGCCAGCGTGACCGAGGCAGGCACCGCGCCCAGGCCGTGCCCCTCGACCGACAGCGCCATCTCGCCCGCCGGTCCCGTGGCATGGGTCAGTTCCAGCCGCATCCGGCTGACATCGCCCGGCGCCATGAATCGCGGCAGGCCGGGTTGCACCACCACCGGGTCGCGCACCAGCACATCCGCGCTGGCCTGTCCCACACCCTCGTCCGACCAGACCACCGCCATGACCCGCACGGTGCCATTGAAGGCCGGCAGATCGAACCCCAGTTCGGCGCGGCCATTCTCCAGCGCAACAGGGCCGGTGAAGAAGGCCAGCAATTCTTCGGTCGGGGCAGGCCCGGCGCGCATGGACGCGGCCGCATCGCCGCCCGAGCGCACATCGCCCATCGCCCCTGCCCGCGCATCGATCAGCCGACCGTAAATGTCGCGAATCGCCACGCCCAGCCGCCGCTGGCCAAAGAAATACCCCATCGGGTCGGGCGGCTCGAACCCGGTCAAGGTCAGCACGCCCAGATCGACCGCGGCAACCGTCGCATAGGCCGGGCCAGGGGTGAAGTCGGGCAGATCAAGCGTGACCTCCAGCCGCTCGCGCGGATTGGCCTCGACGGGCGCGCTCAGGACCGCGGCCAGCGCTCGCGGCCCAGGGTCAATCGCGGCATGGGCAAGGCCCAGCGCACGCGCAGGCATCGCGTCAAGGCCGTCGGCAGGGCGGATCAGGCTGGCAGTGACATAGGCACCGGTCCCCCAGTCATCGGTCACGGGCAGGTCCACCACCGTCTCGCCCGCCAGCGCCACCAGCCGCGTGTGAATCACCCGGTCAGAGAGCACCGAGACCAGCGCCATCCCGTCACCTTCGGGCAGGATGCGCAGCCGCGCCAAGTCTCCCGGCGCATAGCGCTCGGCATCGAGCGAGACCTGCAACAGGTCCGGCGTCTCGCGCGCCGTGTCGAGTGCATACCATCCGGCCGCGAAGGGCACCGAGGCGCTGGCGAAGCCAGCGCCCTCGCGGATCACGCGCAATTCATGCTGGCCCCAGTCCACCGGCACCGACAGCGCAGCCGACCCGCCAGAGAGCGTGACCGCGCCTTCGGCCACGCGGCTGCGCTCGGTCACAGGCTCCCATGACCAGCGCCCATCCTGGCTGAACCACTGGAAACGGGTCGTGACCTTGCTCACCTCCCAGCGCAGATCGCCTGCCATCGCCGCCCCGTCGGGGCCAACCAGAACCAGGTCGAACCCGGCTTCGCTGTTCTCGGGCAGGGTGCCGTCAAAGCGCGGGCGGATGCCGATGACCGGACTTTCGGGCCGCACAGGACGGGTCAGGCTGCGCTCGACCGGGCGCGAGGCCCCGTCGATCAGGGTCGCGGTGACGCTCAGCGCGTAGGGGCGTGGCTCCATCGCCAGACGGTCAAGCGGCAGGGCCGCACGCAAAGCGCCCTCGGCATCGGTCATCGACCCGCGTGGCAGCATCCGGCGCTGCGGATCGATGCGCTGATCGTGACGGCCAAACCGATACCCCTCCCAGCCGTCAAGCTGCGACACGGTGTGCAGCGTGACCGAGCCTTCGAGCGACAGGCCCGCCGCAGGCGCACCGAAGAGATGGCGCGCGCTGATGTCCAGCAGCGGCGGGTCAGACAGGTCAACGGGCCCCTGCGCCGACAGCGCAAGGTCGAAATCCACCCGCTCGGGAAGGAAGTCCTCGACCAGCACGGTCTGGCTGGCCAGCGGCGCGGCGTCGGGGTCCGAGAGCATCTCGACCCGCCACACCCCGCGCGGGACATCCCCGCCCAACGGCAGCGCCAGGACATGCCCACCTGCGCGTTCCTGCTGGCTGACGATGCGCGAAAATTCCACCCCGTCGGGCCGCACCAGCCGCGCGATCATCGGCAGGCCGTGCATGGCCTGCGCGCTGTGGTCGCGCGCCAGCGCGGTGACATGGATCACCTCGCCCGCGCGATAGGCGCCGCGATCGGTGGTCAGGAACAGGTCGATCGGACCGGGCGCCGCGCGCCCCTCGACGCCGCGATCCGACAGATCGAATTCCGGCTCGTCGAGCGAGAGCATCGCCATGTCATCGCCCGCCTCGACCAGCACCATCACCGGCGCGCTGGCGCCAGTGCCCCGCGTCAACGCATCGGCAAAGCGCACATGGCCCTGCGCATCGCTCACATCCTCGCCCAGAACCCGGTTCGAGCGCGCCAGCAGCGCTACCCGCAGCCCCTCGGCAGGTTGCGCATCGGACAGGCGCTGGACCACGACATGCAGCCCGTCGCTGCCCGCAAGCGTGCTCACCCCCAGATCCGAGACCATGAACCACTGCATCGCGGGCGGCACATCATAGCTGTCGGTGCCCGGCACCTCGGCGCGCAGCACATAGACACCCGGCACGAGCACCCCGGCCGCGTCCAGCGGCAGGCGCGAGGTGGTGGCGCGGTTCAGCGTGCCGTCCAGCCGCGCGGTTCCCTGCCAGACCGGCTCTGCCAGCAACTCCTCGAAACGCGCGCCATCCCAGACATCCAGCGAGCGATTGAACTCGCCGCGCCGGATGGACGTGACCAGATTGCGGTCCGAGACGCGCATGAGCCGCAGGTCCAGCCGGTCGGCATTGACAGTCTCGACCGGCAGGGCGCGCGGGCCGGTCGCGGGCAACACATAGCCACGCCCCGGAAAGGCCACCCGGGGCGCGCGGTCGCGCACATAGACCTCGAGCGGCACATCGCGCACCAGCGAATCACCCGACACGCCGGGCAGACCCGCGCGCAGGGTCAGGCTGTAATTCTCGCCGTAGGAGACCCCGCTGATGCACAGTTGCGCGCCCTCTGCCTCGACTGCGAGACCCGTCGTGGCAGACCGGACGAAAGGCGCGTAATCGCGCGAGGACGCGAGATCCTCGGAGAAGGTCGCGCAGATGCGCGGAGCAGCGGACATGGCCTCGACATCATGCGACAGCAGGCGGAAACCGTATTGCTCGCGCATCCGCACCAGTGTTTCAGGGGCGATTCCGGGGCTGAACTGCTCGGCGAGCCGGATCGCACCAAGGCCCGCCTCACCACGGAAACGCGCCTCCAGCGCCTCGGCCAGCAGCACCAGCGCCTCGGCCTGCGCGCGGCCTGTCTGTGCGCGCAGACTCGCATTCAGCGCCGCGCTGGCGGCCTCGCCGGCCAACTCGAACCGGTTTCCCTGCGCAGTTTGCGCCTGCGCGCGCAGGGCCCTCGCATAGGCGAACCAGGCCTGCGGGCTGTCATTGACAGTGACGGCCGCCCCCGACCAGAGCAGCCGGTTCGTCCCCTCGGCCCCCTGCAGCAGCGCCGCCTCACTCATGCCATTGGCGTAGTGACGATGCGCCAGGGACTCGGCTTGCGCGCGGGCCTCGGTGAAATCGGCACTGTCGAGAAATCCGAGTTGTGGTCGCAGCGCGGCGCCCGCATTCAGCGTTCCCTGTGCCACCCGGCTGACCCGCCCCGACAGCGCCCCCTCGAAGGGAATCGCGACTCCGGGCGCGGATTTGGGAAAACAGGCCCCGGCGCGCTGGTTGAAGGTGAAGGCCACACAGTCGTCACGCCGCAGGCAGGTGGCGTGGCACTGGGCAAGCGTGGTGTTGAAGACAGGTGTCAGATCACCACCGGGCAGGTCGGTGTTCTCGAACATGGTGGCAAACCGCGGCGGGATCACGCTGTCCTGTGCCAGCGCAGGGGCGCCCAGCAGGGCAAGGCCCAGCGCCACTGCCGTCGCAAGTGGGGCCGTCAGCCCCCCGCCATGCGGCGCATGGCTCCACCCGAGTGTCTTTCCGGCAAGAAAATGAACAAAACGAATGATGCGGACGAAAATCATGACCGACTCCATGTTCGTGTTTCACCATCACGCTAGCACGCAGGCGCGACGCCAGGTCAGGAAAATTCAGTCCAACACAGGCTTGTGTCAGCTCCCGTCATCGTAGAGTTCGGCCTCCCATATGGCGGGGGTGCCACAGATCTGCGGGTCGGGCGGAGTGGCGGTGCTGCTGTCCTTGTTGTCATAAGGCAGCGCGCCCAGAATGCGCTGCAGCACAGCGAGCCGGGCGCGATACTTGTCCTCGGCACGGATGACCGTCCAGGGGGCGAAATCGGTATGGCTGCGCTCGAAGGTCTCGGCAATGGCATGGGTATAGCTGTCCCATTTCCCGAGCCCCTCGACATCAATGCGCGAGAGTTTCCAGTGGCGCATCGGGTTGCCCTCGCGCGCGAGCAGCCGGCGCAGCTGTTCGGCACGACCGACATTGAGCCATATCTTGACAAGATGCACCCCGTCGGCGGTCAGCATCCGTTCGAATTCCGGCAGTTGCCGGAAGAAGCGCTCGCGCTGATCGGGCGTGCAGAAACCGAAGACATGCTCGATCACGGCGCGATTATACCACGAACGGTCGAACAGCACCATCTCGCCACCTGCGGGCAGGCGCTCGACATAGCGCTGGAAATACCACTCGCGCAACTGGCGGTCGGTCGGGCGGGGCAGCGCCTCGATGCGCACGATGCGGTGGCTGGTGACTTCGGCGATGCGGTTGATGGCCCCGGATTTGCCGGCCGTGTCGCGCCCCTCGAAGATCACGATCACCCGCTGGCCGGTCTCGGCGATCCAGTGCTGCAGCTTGACCAGTTCGAATTGCAGTGGCTTGAGGGCTTCCTGATAGTCGGATTTGCGCATCCAGCGCTCATAGGGGAAATTGCCGGCCAGAATGTCGCGTTTGCGCCCCTCCTCAATGGCCACGCGAACCGGCGCGGGGGCGTGATCGTTCAGAAAGGCCATGACCTGGCCGGCAAAGGGCATCGGGATTTCGGACATCGGCGGTACTCCTGCTGGGCACGGGTCCAGCAAAGCGGCAAATCCGGATCAATGCAAGGGTGACGGCTGGAGCGGGCAGCGGGAATCGAACCCGCACCAAGAGCTTGGAAGGCTCGTGTGATACCATTTCACCATGCCCGCGACAGGGACAGGGCTAGCCCAGGGCGCGGCGACGGTCAAGAGGCGAGACGCCTGCGCGAGGGCAGGAACACGGTCATCAGCCCCAGCAGGGGCAGAAAGGCGCAGGCCTGATAGACCCAGAGGATGCCGCGTGCATCCGCAAGCACCCCCAGCACGGCGGCGGCGATCCCGCCCATCCCGAAGGCAAAGCCGAAAAAGATCCCCGCCACCAGCCCCACGCGGCCGGGCAGCAGCGCCTGCGCATAGACCACGATGGCCGGAAAGGCCGAGGCGATGATCATTCCGATCACCACCGACAGCACCCCGGTCGTCACCAGCCCCACATGCGGCAGCAGCAGCGTAAAGGGCAGCACCCCCAGGATCGAGCCCCAGATCACCACCAGCGGCCCGAAACGGTCGCCGATCAGCCCGCCCAGCATCACGCCTGCCGCCGTGGCGGCAAGGAACAGGAACAGCATCTGCTGCGCCACCACGATGCTGAGGTCGAACCGCTCGATCAGAAAGAAGGTGTAGTAACTCGACAGGCTGGCCGTATAGGCATTCTTCGAGAAGGTCAGCACCGCCAGCACCGTGATGGCCCAGATCACCCGGTTGCGGCCCAGCCCGTGGCGCGGCGCCAGCCGCGCCCCCCCGGCCTGTGCGCGCGCCAGCGCGCCATACCACAGCCCCACCCGGTTCAGGACCAGCATCCCGATCAGCGCCAGCACCGCGAAACCCGCCACCGAGGGGCGCCCCAGCGGCACCACGATGAACGCCGCCAGCAGCGGGCCCAGCGCCGAACCGAAATTGCCGCCCACCTGAAACAGCGATTGCGCGGTGCCGAACTTGCCGCCCGAGGCAAGGCGCGCGACTCGGCTGGCCTCGGGGTGGAACACGGCCGAACCGATCCCGATCAGCATCGCGCCCGCCAGCAGGCCGCCATAGGTGGGCGCCATGGCCAGCAGCACCAGCCCGCACAGCGTGGAGCCCATGCCGACCGGCAGCGATTGCGGCAGCGGGTGGCGGTCGGTGACCAGCCCCACCACAGGCTGGAACAGCGAGGCGGTGACCTGAAACGCAAAGGTCATCAGCCCGATCTGCCAGAAGCTCAGGTCGAACTCCAACTGCAACAGCGGATAGATCGCGGCCAGCAGGCTCTGCATGATGTCATTGATCATGTGGCACAGGCTGATCGCGACCAGCACGGCCCATGTGGTGCGCGCGGCAGGGGTGGTGGCGCTGACGCTCATGATGGTCTCATGGGGGGCAAACCCTTCACATGTGCAGGGCCTTCCTATGCGACAGGGCCGCGCCGGATGCAAGCGGGGGCCTTGCGCGCGGGGGGTGGTTTGGGGATGGTGGGGGGCGGCGAGAGAGGGGTGGCGCGGATGAGTGAGGCGGATGAGGCGTATGAAGCGGCCCGGCGCGAGATTGCGCGGGTGGCAGAGGCGGGCGAGACGGATCTGGATTTCACCGGCGCGGCGTTCCGCGCGCTGGATCGTATTCCGCCAGAACTGGCAGACCTCACAAACCTGCAGACCCTCGAGCTCGACACCACACAGGTCAGCGACCTCGCGCCCCTCGCAGCCCTCACAAACCTGCAGATCCTCAGGCTCGACAGCACACAGGTCAGCGACCTCGCGCCCCTCGCAGACCTCACAAGCCTGCAGGACTTCTCGCTCGACCACACACAGGTCAGCGACTTCGCGCCCCTCGCAACCCTCTCAAACCTGCAGCGCCTCTCGCTCGAAAACACACTGGTCAGCGACCTCGCGCCCCTCGCAGCCCTCACCAACCTGCATACCCTCTCGCTCACCAACACACAGGTCAGCGGCCTCGCGCCCCTCGCAGCCCTCACAAACCTGCAGGCCCTCGGGCTCGACAGCACACGGGTCAGCGACCTCGCGCCCCTCGCAGCCCTCACAAACCTGTGGAGCCTCTGGCTCCCCAGCACACAGGTCAGTGACCTAGCGCCCCTCGCAGCCCTCACAAGCCTGGTA
>SKYA01000084.1 GCA_007128135.1 Paracoccaceae bacterium
CGAGAACATCATCCTGAAGCTGTTGCAGTCGTCGGAATACAATGTCGAGCGCGCCCAGCGCGGCATCGTCTATATCGACGAGGTCGACAAGATCACCCGCAAGTCCGACAACCCCTCCATCACCCGCGACGTTTCGGGCGAGGGCGTGCAGCAGGCGCTGCTGAAGCTGATGGAAGGCACTGTCGCCTCGGTCCCGCCGCAGGGCGGGCGCAAGCATCCGCAGCAGGAATTCCTGCAGGTGGACACCACGAACATCCTGTTCATCTGCGGCGGCGCCTTTGCCGGGCTCGACCGGATCATCAACCAGCGCGGCAAGGGTTCGGCCATCGGCTTCGGCGCCGATGTGAAGGATGAAAGCCTGCGCACCATCGGCGAATCGCTCAAGGCGCTGGAACCCGAGGACCTGCTGAAATTCGGGCTTATTCCAGAATTCGTCGGCCGCCTTCCAGTGGTCGCGACGCTGATGGATCTGGACGAGGATGCGCTGGTCACGATCCTGACCCAGCCCAAGAACGCGCTGGTGCGGCAGTATCAGAAACTCTTCGATATCGAGGGCGTGGACCTCACCTTCACGGACGAGGCGCTGCGCGCCATCGCCAAGCGCGCGATTGCCCGCAAGACCGGGGCGCGCGGGTTGCGCTCGATCATGGAAGACATCCTGCTCGACACCATGTTCGACCTGCCGGGGCTGGAAAATGTCTCGGAAGTGGTGGTCAACGAAGAGGCCGCGACCTCGGACGCCAAACCGCTGATCATCTACGCCGACGCCAAGAAAACCGCAGCCAGCGCGGGCTGAACCGGACCGCGCGCGCTTTTCGGCGGGAACAATGACAGGCGCCCGGCGGCATATGGCAACCGGGCGCGTTTTCTTTCACCGCCAGCGGACCCCGACGACGGGCAGCGCCCTCGCAGGGGTCGGCGGTATCAGCCGCGCGCGCGCCGTCCTCCGCGCCGCCCGCCGGTGCGCGCGCCCGCATCCATCGCTGCGCGCGAGGCTTCGGCAAAGCTCAAGCCGTTTTCCTTCATCGCGTCCAGAACCTTTGACAGGCCGATCCAGGCGCCGCCATTGGCGTCATGGTTCATCAGCAGATTCGCCGCGCGGATGGCTTCCATCTCGACCGAGCGCACCGGGTTCATGATCGCGCTGGTCATGCCCGCGCCGATCGCCATGGGCAGGAAGGCCGCGTTCACCCCATGCCTGTTGGGCAGGCCAAAGCTGATATTCGACGCCCCGCAGGTGGTGTTCACGCCCAGTTCCTCGCGCAGCCGCCGCACCAGCGCAAAGACCTGATGCCCCGCTGTCGCCATGGCACCTATGGGCATCACCAGCGGGTCCACCACGATATCATGCGCCGGGATGCCGAAGTCCGCGGCCCGCTCGACGATCTTCTTCGCCACGGCAAAGCGCACATCCGGGTCCTCGGAAATGCCGGTATCGTCATTCGAGATCGCGACCACGGGCACATTGTATTGCTTCACCAGCGGCAGGATCGCCTCCAGCCGCTCCTCCTCGCCTGTCACCGAGTTCAGCAGCGGCCGCCCGTTGCAGGCCTCCAGCCCCGCCTTCAGCGCATCGGGCACCGATGAGTCGATGCACAGCGGCACATCGACCAGCGCCTGCACCCGCGCGCAAAGCTCGCGCATCAGGGGCGGCTCGACAAAATTGTTGTCGGCATAGCGCGGGTCTTCGGCCATCCTGTTGGAAAACACCGCCCCCGAATTGATGTCCAGCACCATGGCCCCGCAGGCGACCTGTTCCAGCGCATCGCGCTCGACAGTCGAGAAATCCCCCGCCTCCAGTTCTGCCGCCAGTTTCTTGCGGCCCGTGGGGTTGATACGCTCGCCGATCACGCAGAACGGCTCGTCAAATCCGATGACGACAGTCCTGTTGGCCGATTCGATGACAGTCCGGGTCATGCTTGCTCCGATTTCCCTGTGGCCGGACGGGCCGCATCCCTGCCATGGGCCTGCGTCCATTCGGCATTGGTCCTGATCCCGCCCAGCGGGAAGAAATGCAGCCGCTCGACCGCGAAATCCGGGTCCTCGGCCTTGTGCGCCGCCAGCGCCCGCACCAGATCGGTCGGCTCGAAAGGCAGCAGCAGCTTCGAGACATCGCGCGCGCGTTTCTGCAGGACGCGCAGCGACGGGCCGACACCGCAGGCAATGGCGAACCTGATCAGCGTCTGCAGCTTGGCAGGCCCTGCCAGCCCCAGATGCACCGGCAGTTCGACCCCCGCGCTGCGCAGCCGCCGCGTCCAGTCGATGATCGGCCCCGCCTCGAAGGCGAATTGCGTCACAATCGCCATCTCGACGCCTGCAGCACGCGCAAAGGCCTGCTTTTCGCGCAGCGCCTGCATCAGCAGTGCCTCGCCGCCCGAAGGGTCGATGTCGCGGTTGCCCTCCGGATGACCGGCAACATGCAGCCTGCGGAACCCGTCGAACAGCCCGGTCTCCAGCAGTTGCATGGCATTGTCATAGGCGCCCCTGGGGTGGTTGACCCCGCCGCCCAGCATCAGCGCCTCGCGTATATCGGCCTCGCCCCGGTAGCGCGCCACCCAGTCCGCCAGTTCCGCCCGGTCAGCGATGATGCGCGCGGGGAAATGGGGCATCGGCTCCATCCCCTCGGCGCGCAGGCGTGCGGCGGTGGCGACCATGTCGGCAATCGGGGTGCCGTCGATATGGGCGATATAGACCCGCGTTCCCTCGGGCAGCAATGCGCGGAAATCAGCGATCTTCTCGGCGGTGCGCGGCATCACCTCCATCGAGAACCCCTGCATCAGGGCCACCACATCGGGGCGGGCGGCAGGCAGGTCCGTTGCCGGGGCGGCGGGTCGGCGGAAATTCAAAAGCGCCATCAGGGCCTCCAGAAATCGGGGTCGGGTCACGCGGGCAGCGCCGTCACGCCCAGCCATCATTGGCAATCAGCGCACGCAGCCTGTCGGTGTCATACGCTGCTTCCAGATCGCGCGCGGTGGCTTTCGCGACATCTTCATCACTGCCAGCGACCTCGACCGGAGCCGCCTTGCGCCACTCGGCCAGATAGGCATCGGCATCCTTCGCGCCGACCTTCATCGCGCAGCGGTCGATCGCCTGCTCGAACCGTTCGGACAGCTGGATCTTGTGCGCGCGGCGTCCCTTGCCGACAATGACCTGCGCCGGAATGTCCCGCCAGTAAACCACCACAAGTTGCGCCATTCTGCTGCCCTTCATCTGCATCATTCTGCCCTTCTGCACAAATGGTGCCGCCCGCGCCCGCAGGCAGGCGACCCTTTGCCCACTGCCTGCGACCATGACCGCAAAACCCCGATCAGCAAAGTCTTGCTTAAGCGCGGGCGGCGCATTACGATGACAGCAACTTGAAATTGGAGGGCGATTAATGACGCCCGAGCGTCCCGCAGGCGCGGGCGCCCCCTCAACCAACCGGATCGGCCCGGTCGGTTCAGTCGTGGCCTCGACACAGGTGCAGGCCCCGCGCCATACCAGACCCACCGCGCCGAAGCTCTATGCGGCGCTGGACCTGGGTACGAACAGTTGTCGGATGCTGATTGCGCGCCCTTTGGGCGCGCAATTCGAAGTCGTGGACAGCTTTTCCAAGGCGGTCGAACTCGGAACCGGGCTGAAGACCTCGGGCCTGCTGTCGCACAAGCCGATGCAGCGCACGCTTCAGGCACTGCGCATCTGCCGGGCCAAGCTGGAACAGCATGGCGTGCAGAACATGCGACTGGTCGCCACCGAGGCCTGCCGCCGCGCCCGCAACAGCCGCGACTTCATCCGCCGCGCGCAGCGCGAGACCGGCCTTCGGTTGGACATCATCACTGCCGAGGAAGAAGCGCGGCTGGCGGTCGTCTCCTGCGCCTCGCTGGTGGCGCCCGATACCGAGCAGCTTCTGGTCATCGACATAGGCGGCGGCTCGACCGAACTGGTCTGGATCGACCTGTCGCGCGTAACCCCCGAAAAGCGGCGCAACAGGATCCTGGGCATGCATAACGGCAGGTTCATCCGCGACGCCCTGCCCGGCCAGCCCCATGTCGTGGACTGGATCAGCGTGCCGCTGGGGGTTGCCACGCTCAAGGACTATTTCTGCGAGGTCGAGGATGACGCGGCGCGCTTTGCGCTGATGAGCTGGTATTTCGAGGAACAGCTCGAAGCCTTCGCGCCTTATCGCGACGCAACCGCGCACAAGGGTTTCCAGATCATCGGCACCTCGGGCACGATCACGACCGTCGCTGCCTCCTACCTGCGGCTCAAGCGCTATGACCGCAACAAGGTGGACGGGCTGGTGATGAATTCGGATCAGGTGGACAGCGTGATCCGCGAATACCTTGCGCTGGGCCCCATCGGGCGCAGGCAGGACCCGCGCATCGGACGCGAGCGGCACACCCAGATCATGTCCGGCGCCGCGATCCTGACCGCGCTGATGCGCATCTGGCCGACCGACCGGATGTCGGTGGCGGATCGGGGCCTGCGCGAGGGACTGCTCTATGCACAGATGAGCGGCGATGACGCGCTCGATCTCGAAGCCTGAAGAAAGGCGCGAAAACGCATGAAATCGAACAGGACATCCGGCCGCGGCCAACGCGATCTGAAGGTCAAGGTCAAGACCGCGCGCGGGCGCAAGCTCTCCTCCACACGCTGGCTGGAACGGCAGCTGAACGACCCCTATGTCGCCGCCGCCCGGCGCGAGGGCTATCGCGGGCGCGCGGCCTACAAGCTGGTCGAACTGGATGACAGGTATCGATTCCTCGTGCCCGGCGCGCGCGTGGTCGATCTGGGCTGCGCCCCCGGCGGCTGGTTGCAGGTCGCTGTCAAGCGCGTCAATGCTCTGGGCGAAAAGCAGGGCAAGCGCGTGGGGTCCGTGCTGGGCATCGACCTGCAGGAGGTCGAGCCGCTGGCCGGGGTCGAGACCCATGTGCTCGATTTCCTCGAGGACGGGGCCGAAGAAAAGGTCAAGGCATGGCTCGGCGGACGCGCCGATGTGGTCATGTCGGACATGGCCGCCTCTGCGTCGGGGCACAGGCAGACCGATCACCTGCGCATCATGGCCCTGTGCGAGGCCGCAGCCTATTTCGCCTTCGATGTTCTGGACGCGGGCGGCACCTTTGTCGCCAAGGTGCTCGCCGGGGGGGCCGAGGGGGAATTACAGCAGATTCTGAAAAAGCATTTCAAAACGGTGGCAAATGTGAAGCCCCCGGCCAGTCGGGCCGACAGTTCAGAAAAATATGTTGTAGCACAAGGGTTTCGGGGACTTTCCGAAAGTGAATCCGCATGAGCGGGATACGCGCGGGAGAAATCCGGCTTGAATCACCTTTGGACATGCGCGCAACCCTATGTTTTATTGGACATATCGAGAGTCCATGGACCGACCGCGCCACCTGCCCGCGCAATCTGCGCGCGGCGCGCGAAACCGGCCAGCCAGCAACCCTGCACATCGCCCCCGACTTCCGCCCGGCGCTGGACGGGATCACGCCCGGCGCGTTGCTGGTGGCGCTCTACTGGATGCATGACGCGCGCCGCGACCTGCTGCGGCAGGTGCCCCGCCACCGTCCCGAAGGGGCGGGTACCTTCGCGCTGCGCTCGCCCGCGCGGCCCAATCCGATCGGCATGGGCGTGGTGCGGGTGCTCGAGATCGACCCGACCGGCGGGCGCCTGCTCATCGACGCGATCGACGCGCTCGACGGCACCCCGCTGATCGACCTCAAGCCGCATATGGCGCTTGCGGATTGCGACGGTGGGTAATGGATTTCCTCCTGAAAGCAACGGTTTCGCTGCTCGTGCTCTGGGTTGCCATGGTCGGGCTGATGGCGGCATTGCAGACCTCGATGCTGTTTCCGCGCGCCATGGTCGGGCCCGCCCCCGCCCTGCCCGAAGCCGCCGAACGGCTGCAGCTTGCGCATGATGGCGCGGTGCTGCAAGGCGTCCTGATCACCGGGGACAGGGCTGACCTGCCGCTTCTGCTGGGCTTTGGCGGCAATGCCTGGAATGCCGAGGATGTGGCCCTGTTCCTGCACCGCATCGCCCCGGACCACCCTGTCGCGGCCTTTCACTATCGCGGCTATGCCCCCAGCACCGGTCACCCTTCGGCCGCTGCGCTGCTCGCGGACGGGCTCGCGCTTCACGACCTGCTTGCGCCGCGCGCACCGCAAGGCATGGTCGCGCTCGGCTTCAGCATCGGCAGCGGCGTCGCAGCGCATCTGGCACAGGCGCGCCCGATTGACGGTGTCGTGCTGGTCACGCCCTTCGACTCCCTCACCGAGGTCGCACGCGCCAGCGCTCCATGGGCGCCGGTGCGCCGACTCTTTCGCCACCAGATGCCTGTGCTTGACGACCTGCGCAACTCCGCTGTCCCGGTGGCGCTGATCGTGGCCGGTCGCGACACGATCATCCCGCCCGCGCGTGCCGAAGCCCTTGCCGCGGGGCTCGAGGCTGCGGGCCGCCCGGCGCGCTCGGTCCAGAGGCTTGATGCTGGCCATAACGAAATCTATGGCCATCCCGGTTTCGCGCCCGGCTTGCGCGCCGCGATTTCGGATGTGATGGAATGACCGGCCATCAGCACCGCCGATACCGGTCCGGATCATTCATTTTCTTGCCAAAGATACCCAAATCCGGCGCAGGCTGACCCACACCCTGCCCCGGGAATGGCATCAGCCGCGCTGCATCTGCGTCAATCCCTACCCGCGCGCGCGCCTTTCGATATCCTCCGCCACCGCCTCGGCGCGCGCGGCAAGCTCGGTAAGCGCGTCGGTCACGTCCTGCGGGATGACGGGCACCTGAACCTCTCGGGGGGCGGGGTCGGGACGCGCGTGCATGCGCGCGATCTCGTCGCGCAGGCTCGCGATCTCGGCCTGCGCGGCGCGCAGGCGGTCGTCGCTCTCGGCCGTCTTGTCAGCCAGCATCAGCCCGGCCATCAGCAGCATCCGCTCGGCAGGCACCCGCCCGATCTGGTTGAGCAACGTGCGCGCCTCGGCATCAAGCATTTCGGCGGCGGCAACGAGATAGTCTTCCTCGCCCGGCTGGCAGGCGACAGTGAATTCCTTGTGGCCGATGGTGATGGTCTGTTCAGCCATTGGCCTCTCCTGCCGCGACAATGGGTTTCAGTTCGCCCAGCACATCCTCCATCTCGGCGCGCTCGACTGCGCGTTCGGCGCGCAGCGCCTCGAGTTCGGCGGCCATCGCCCGGTTGATGGTGCTGGGCTCGATGACCTTGGCCTCGGTGCCCTCGCGCAGCTGGCGATTGGCCTCGATCAGCTTTGTATTGGCCTTTTTCAGCCGCAGCATCTCGAGGCTTTGCAGGTCCAGTTGCTCGGTCATCCGCGCCAGGCGCCGTTCAAGCGTGGCAAACGAGCTTTCCTGGCGCTGGCGCACGGCATTGACCCGTTCGGAGATATGCGCATTCTTGGCGCGCTCGGCCTCGAGCTGGCTGCGCAGCGTCTCGATCTCTGCCGGGTCCGGAGGGCTGGTGACCGCGCCCAGCTTCGCGGCATTTCGCGCAATCCTGTCCAGTGCGCGCCCGAGCCGTTGTTCGAGGTCTGATATCGTGCTCATGCCTGTGTCGCTCTTCCCTGCAAATGTCTTTACCCGGATCGGACGAATCGCCTGTCCGGCACCGAACCGGACAGAATTGCCCAAGCCTACAATCAAAGCGCGCAACTTCCAACATCCTGACGCAGCGCACGATCCCGGCTGTTCCTCACCGCGCTTGCCCTTGCCCCGACCCCGCGTTGCGCCTAAACCCCGGAACGTGTCCTCAACCGGAGCCCTGCCCCATGCGCCTGACCCGCTATTTCCTGCCCGTGCTGAAAGAAACCCCCGCCGAGGCACAGATCGTCAGCCACCGCCTGATGCTGCGGGCGGGCATGATCAAGCAGGCCAGCGCGGGCATCTATTCCTGGCTGCCGCTGGGCTATCGCGTGCTGCGGCGGATCGAACAGATCGTGCATGAGGAACAGATCCGTGCCGGCCACATCCCGATGCTGATGCCGACGCTGCAATCGGCGGATCTGTGGCGCGAGAGCGGGCGCTATGATGACTATGGGCAGGAAATGCTGCGCATCACCGACCGGCACGGGCGGGACATGTTGTATGGCCCGACCAACGAGGAACTGATCACCGACATCTTCCGCGCGCATGTGAACAGCTACAAGGATCTGCCGCTGACGCTGTATCATATCCAGTGGAAGTTCCGTGACGAGATCCGCCCCCGCTTCGGTGTCATGCGTGGGCGCGAATTCCTGATGAAGGACGGCTATAATTTCGACCTCGACAAGGAGGCCGCGCTGCACGCCTATAACCGCCATCTGGTCAGCTATCTGCGCAGCTATGAACGCATGGGGCTGCAGGCGATCCCGATGCGCGCCGATGGCGGCCCCATCGGCGGCGATTACACGCATGAATTCCTGGTGCTGGCCGAGACCGGCGAATCGGAAGTGTTCTATGACAGCCAGATCACCGAGCTGAAATTCGGGGATCGCGCAGTGGATTACGATTCGGTCGCGGAATGCCGCGCCGTGCTGGAGGAATTCACCTCGCGCTACGCGCGTACCGATGAAACCCATGACGAGGCCGCTTTCCACGCGCAGGTGCCCGAGGCGCGGCGGCGCTCCGCGCGCGGCATCGAGGTCGGGCAGATCTTCTATTTCGGAACCAAGTATTCCGAGGCGATGGGTGCGACGGTCGTCGGCCCCGACGGCGCGCGGGTGCCGGTGCACATGGGCAGCCACGGGATCGGCGTATCACGCCTGCTGGGCGCAATCATCGAGGCAAGCCATGACGAGAAGGGCATCATCTGGCCCGAAGGCGTGACGCCCTTTCCTGCCGGGATCGTCAACCTCAAGCAGGGCGATGCGGCCGCCGATGCGGCCTGCGAGGGGCTCTACGGCGCGCTGGTCGCGCGCGGACTGGAGCCGCTCTATGACGACCGGGCCGAGCGCGCGGGGGCGAAATTCGCCACCATGGACCTGATCGGCCTGCCCTGGCGGATCACGGTCGGTCCACGCGGACTGGAAAAGGGCGTGGTGGAACTGACCTCGCGCCGCACTGGCGAGAGCGCGGAAATGACGCCCGAGGCGGCAGTGGACAGGCTCTCGCAGATCTACGTCGCGCTGTAGGGTGGGTGGTTCTGCCCCGCAAGGGGCAGGTTCACCCACCCGGTGCAGGCTCAGCCCGCAAACACGTCGAGCATGTGCCGCCCGCGCGCATCCTCGACCTCGATCACCCACAGATCGGGGTCGAAGCCGCGCTGGCGGGATATCGCGGCGTCCACATCCGCTTCGGGGCCTGCACAAAGCTCCTGCCAGACCTGCGTCTCGCGCTCCAAGTCGAAGCCGCGCATGAAGGCCTGCGCCGTGCCGTCCAGACGCGCCAGCTTGACGAGAACGGCGCCCGCTGTCGCATCGCCGCGCGCGATCACATAGGCCGGGATCGCCGCGCGCTGCAGACAGAACAGATAGGCCGACACCCAGACATGTGCAGCCAGACGTGCGCTCATGCGTTGCCGTCGCGGAAATCGAGCCCCATCTCGGAATAGCGCGCGGCCTCGTCGAGCCAGTTTTCGCGCACCTTGACCTGCAGGAACAGATGCACAGGGCGGCCGAGGAAGTCGGCGATCTCGGCGCGGGCGGCCGTGGAAATGGCCTTGATCGTCTCGCCCCTGTGGCCCAGCACGATCCCCTTGTGGCCGTCGCGCGCAACATAGATCACCTGATCGATCCGTACCGAGCCGTCCTTGCGCTCTTCCCAGGCTTCGCTTTCGACCGTCAGTTCATAGGGCAGTTCCTGATGCAGCCGCAAGGTCAGCTTCTCGCGCGTCATCTCTGCGGCGATCATGCGCAGCGGCAGATCCGCGATCTGGTCCTCGGGATAGAGCCACGGCCCCTCGGGCAGCATCCCGGCCAGCCAGCGGCGCAGATCCTCGACCCCGTGGCCCTTCTCGGCCGAGATCATGAAGGTCTTGTCGAACGGGTAGGCCGCGTTCAGATCTGCGGCCAGCGCCAGCAGCGCCTCGGCCTTGACCCGGTCGATCTTGTTGATGGCCAGTGCCACCTTCCGCCCCGGACCGAGCCGTTCGCGCAGCGCGTCCAGAATGGCGCGCACCCCGTCGGTCATCCCGCGATGCGCCTCGACCAGCAGCACCACCACATCGGCATCCGCAGCCCCGCCCCAGGCGGCAGCGACCATGGCGCGGTCCAGCCTGCGGCGCGGCCGGAACAGGCCCGGTGTGTCGACGAAGACGATCTGCGCTGCGCCCTCGATCGCGACACCCCGGATGCGCGTGCGCGTGGTCTGCACCTTGTGCGTGACAATCGACACCTTCGCGCCCACCATCCGGTTCGTCAGCGTCGACTTGCCGGCATTGGGCTCGCCGATCAGCGCCACGAAACCCGCGCGGCTTGTCTGGTCATTCATGCGCTTTCCTCCAGTCGCGCCAGAAGGCCGCGCGCGGCCAGTTGCTCGGCCTGCCGCTTCGAGCCGGCGCGCCCCTGCGCCGCCTCGCCCGACTCGAGCCGTACCTCGATGGTGAATTCCGGCGCATGGTCCGGCCCGCTGCGTTCGATCTCGACGTAATCGGGCGGGTTCTGGCCGCGCGCCTGCGCCCATTCCTGAAGCGAGGTCTTGGCGTCGCGCGCATCGTCGGCGACGTCCGATATCCGCCCGCCCCAGAGCCGCAGCACCACGGCGCGTGCGGTCTCGAACCCGGCATCGGCATAGACCGCCGCGATCACTGCCTCGAGCGCGTCGGCGAGGATCGCTTCCTTGCGCCGCCCGCCCGAGAGCATCTCGGAGCGGCCCAGTTTCAGCGCATCGCCCAGCCCGATGCTGCGCGCCACATCCGCGCAAGTCTCCTTGCGCACGAGCGCGTTGAACCGCGGCGCCAGCCGCCCCTCGCTGGCCACGGCGTCGGCGGCCAGCAGCGCCTCGGCCATGACCAGACCCAGCACCCGGTCGCCAAGAAACTCCAGCCGCTGGTTGTCAGGCCGCACAGGCGTGGACATGGACGGGTGCGTCAACGCCCGGCGCAACAGTTCGGGGCGCGCGAAGTCATGGCCCAGACGGGCAGCGAAGCCCTGCAAATCGGCCGAAAGCTTCACGGCAGCCTCTGGAAGAAGCGGTCACTCCGCCAGGTCCAGAAGAAGAAGAGCGACCGCCCCTCGGCCGAGAAGACCACATGCCGCGCCCGACCGATCAGATGGTCGAAGGGCACCATGCCCACACCGCCAACCTGACGCGGCATGCGACTGTCGAGCGAATTGTCGCGATTGTCGCCCATGAAGAAGAAATGCCCCTCGGGCACAGTGAAGACCGGCGTGTTGTCGCCCGCGCCACTGTCCACGATATTGAGCACCGGGTAGCTGCGCCCCTCGGGCAGGGTTTCCATGAAGCGTGACTTGCGGCATTCGCCACCCTGTCCCACGGGCGCGTTCTCGCACCGCGGGAACTGCCCGCTGCCGCCCTGCCGCTCATAGGTCTCGACGAAATCGCCCGCGTCTTGCTGCGGCACTTCCGTGTCATTGAGAAAGAGCACGCCATCGCGCATCTGCACCCGGTCGCCCGGCAGACCGATCAGCCGCTTGATGTAATCGGCGCCGGTGCCGGGGTGGCGGAACACCACGATGTCGCCGCGCTCGGGCGCATTGGCGAGGACCCGGCCCTCGAAAGGGCACAGGCCGAACGGGCAGGAAAAGCGTGAATAGCCATAGGCCATCTTGTTGACGAAGAGGAAATCACCGATCAGCAGCGTTTCCTTCATCGAACCCGAAGGGATGTAGAAGGGCTGGAAGAACAGGGTGCGGAACACGCCTGCAATCAGCAGGGCGTAGAAGATCACCTTGATGTTTTCCCAAAGCCCGTCCTTCTTGCCGTCGATCGCGCTCATGCGTCCTGTCCATCTGCCTTGCCGTATCGGGCGCTTCATGGGCGCGCCGGGCTGCGGAGTCAAGCGCCGGAGCCTGCGCGCGTGCCGCCGCACGGCTTTGTGCATGCACAGTTTGGGGCTTTTCAAGCGCGCGCGGCCTGCCTATAGTCCGCCTCATGACCCGTGTGGCAGAGATATCGGCGTGTCCTTTCGGCGCCCTGCTTCTTCTTAGCAGCCTCTGAGCGTGTCCCCCCCGGGCGCGCCGCTCAGAGGTATATGCGCCCCGCTGACACGCTCACACTCCGTCTGACAGGAAATCCCCATGACCAGCCCTTCGCCCGCACAGGACCATGTCCTGATTTTCGACACCACCCTGCGTGATGGCGAGCAATCGCCCGGCGCCACCATGAGCCATTCCGAAAAGCTCGAGATCGCCGCCCTGCTCGACGAGATGGGCGTGGACATCATCGAGGCGGGGTTTCCCATTGCCTCGGAAGGTGATTTCCAGGCGGTCTCCGAGATTGCAAGGAATGCCCGCAACGCGGTCATCTGTGGCCTTGCGCGCGCCAATTTCAGCGACATCGACCGCTGCTGGGAGGCCGTGCGCCATGCCGCCCGTCCGCGCATCCACACCTTCATCGGCACCTCGCCGCTGCATCGCGACATCACCGCGCTCGATCAGGACGGAATGGTGCAGCGGATCCACGACACCGTGACCCATGCCCGCAACCTGTGCGACAATGTGCAATGGTCGCCCATGGACGCCACCCGCACCGAGCATGATTTCCTGTGTCGTGTGGTGGAAACCGCCATCGGGGCCGGGGCGACGACAATCAACATCCCCGACACGGTCGGCTATACCTACCCGCGCGAATCCGCGGACCTGATCGCGATGCTGCGCGCGCGGGTGCCCGGCGCGGACGAAGTGGTTTTCGCCACGCATTGTCACAATGATCTGGGCATGGCCACGGCAAACGCGCTGGCCGCCGTGGAAGCGGGCGCGCGCCAGATCGAGTGCACGATCAACGGTCTGGGCGAGCGCGCGGGCAATACCGCGCTGGAAGAGGTGGTGATGGCGTTGAAGGTGCGCAATGACATCCTGCCCTACCGCACGCGGATCGATACCACGAAGATCATGGGCATTTCGCGCATGGTAGCGGCCGTTTCGGGCTTTCCGGTGCAGTACAACAAGGCGGTGGTCGGCAAGAATGCCTTTGCGCATGAATCGGGCATCCACCAGGACGGGATGCTGAAGAACAAGGAAACCTTCGAGATCATGCGCCCCGAGGATGTGGGCCTGCAGGCCACCAATCTGGTGATGGGCAAGCATTCGGGCCGCGCGGCCCTGCGCGCGAAGCTGGCCGATCTGGGATATGAACTGGGCGACAACCAGCTCAAGGATGTTTTCGTGCGCTTCAAGGCGCTCGCCGACCGCAAGAAGGAAGTCTATGACGACGACCTGATCGCGCTGATGGCAGAGGCCTCGCTGGCTGATGACGACGCTTTCGTGCAAGTGCGCCGGTTGCGCGTGGTCTGCGGCACCGAAGGCCCGCAGGAAGCCGAACTGACCCTCAGTGTCGGCGGCGAGGAGAAATTCATCGATGCCACTGGCGACGGGCCGGTGGATGCGACCTTCAACGCCATCAAGATGCTGTTTCCGCATGACGCGCGGCTGGAACTCTATCAGGTTCATGCCGTGACCGAGGGGACCGACGCGCAGGCCACGGTCAGCGTGCGGCTGAAGCGTGACGGCGTGGTCTATTCGGGGCAATCCTCGGACACCGATACGGTGGTCGCCTCGGCCAAGGCCTATGTCAACGCGCTCAACCGACTGGTGATGCACCAGCATCGCGGGAACCTGTCGGCGCTGATGACCTCGGCGGGGTAAGCCGCGCGACCGTGCCGCGCCAGGGCAGCGCGCCCCAGCAGGGGCGCGCATCAGTCAAGGGCAAGCAGGATCGCGCTCGCAAGCGCCGAGGCCAGAAGCATCGCCAGCGACCACAGGTGAAGGTCGCACCAGATGCCGGGCACCGGCGCCAGACGCAGCGCGATCAGATTGGCCAGCGGCCCGATGGCCCGCCCGAAGCCGCCGACATTCACGCCCCAGGCCAGCGCGCGCCAGTCCTCGGTGAAGGAGGCAAGGAAGATCGCGGCGGGGACATTCGACATGATCTGCGACAGTCCGGCACCCAGCGCAAAGGCGGCAAGTTCACCCTGCATCAGCGCGCCAGCGCGCGCCGCGATGGCCGGGACATGCCCGAGCAGCCCGAGATTGACGAACATCAGCACGAAGACCAGCAGCAGCGCCCAGCCCACCCCGCGCAATACAGCGCGAAAAGCCAGCCCGTAGCCGGCCGCGATGATGACGCCCCCGGCCCTGCATGGCCCGTATTCACCGCCCAGAGAAACAGCGGATAGGCCAGCAGCGACACCCCCATGAGCGCAGAGGGCGCAGCGGCAGGGCAACCATCCGAGCAAGGCCGAGTATCAACGGCACGGTCACGCACAGCGCGACATCATTGGTGACGACCGCCGACAGCGCCGCCGCGAGCGCGATCATGGCCACGGCCAGTCCGCGCAGGCCGTTCAGGCGCGCCAGCAGCCAGCGAGCGAACCGGTCCATCAGCCCCGACACTTCCAGCCCGCGGCTGAGCACCATCAGCCCCGCCAGTGCGCAAACCGTCTTCCAGTCCACCAGGTGCAGCAGATCGGACAGGCCCGGCGGAGAAAGCAGGAACAGGACCGGGAAAGCGGCCAGAAGGATCAGCAGCAACCAGTCGCGACGTAACGCGTATAGGAGTCGGGCAGGCAGGGCGGGCACGGTTTCGTCCCGGTGCGATGGGTGGCGGGCCTTCGGCCCTGTCGGCGCGTCAGGGACGAATGCGTCCTTCTAAGCTGTCGGCGGCGCCGGGTCCATGTGCCAGTTCCCGCGCGCAAGCCCCCCTGTCACAGAATCGTGCGTCGCCTGCGCCATTTCCTGCCCATCGCACGACACGCACCCCTTTACCGCGCCTGCCTTGGCACCCTATAAGGCCGGGGAGGGCGTGTGCCCAGCCAGGCCCGGCGCCCCTCCCCTTGTGAGCACGGATACCCCGCATGAACTTCTTTCCCAGCCTGTTCTCATCCGACATGGCCATCGACCTCGGGACCGCCAACACGCTGGTCTATGTCAAGGGGCGCGGGATCATCCTGAACGAGCCCTCGGTCGTGGCCTATCACTTCAAGGACGGGCGCAAGGCCGTGCTGGCGGTGGGCGAGGATGCCAAGCTGATGCTGGGGCGCACCCCCGGCAGCATCGAGGCGATCCGACCCATGCGCGACGGGGTCATCGCGGATTTCGATGTCGCCGAGGAGATGATCAAGCATTTCATCCGCAAGGTGCATCGCAACACGGTCTTTTCCAAGCCCAAGGTCATTGTCTGCGTGCCCTATGGCGCAACCCCGGTGGAGAAGCGCGCGATCCGGCAATCCGTGCTCTCGGCGGGAGCGCGCCGCGCGGGGCTGATCTCGGAACCCATCGCGGCGGCCATCGGTGCCGGCATGCCGATCACCGACCCCACGGGCAGCATGGTCGTCGATATCGGCGGCGGAACGACCGAGGTGGCGGTGCTGAGCCTTGGCGATATCGTCTATGCGCGCTCGGTACGGGTGGGCGGCGACAGGATGGACGAGGCCATCGTCAGCTTTTTGCGCCGCAACCAGAACCTGCTGATCGGCGAATCGACCGCCGAAAAGATCAAATGTTCCATTGGCACGGCGCGGATGCCCGATGACGGGCGCGGCAAGTCGATGCTGGTGCGCGGTCGCGACCTCTTGAACGGCGTGCCGAAAGAGGCCGAGATCACGCAGGCGCAGGTGGCCGAGGCGCTGGCCGAGACTGTCACCACCATCTGCGAGGCAGTGATGATCGCGCTTGAGACCACTCCGCCGGATCTCGCAGCCGATATCGTGGACAGGGGCGTGATGCTGACCGGGGGCGGTGCGCTGCTGGGCGAGCTGGATCTGGCCTTGCGCGAACAGACGGGGTTGTCCATTTCGGTTGCGGATGAGGCGCTCAACTGCGTGGCCATCGGCACCGGCAAGGCGCTGGAATACGAAAAACAGCTCCGCCACGCGATTGACTACGAAAGCTGAGTGCGGCGGGCGATCGGGGTGTGAGGTTTGGCGAACGCTTCGCGGCAAGAGCAGGATTTCATCCGTCCCGTCCGGCGTGTTCTGGTCGGGCTTCTCGCGGTTGTCCTGCTGCTGACCTTTCTGATCTGGCGGATCGACAGCCCGCGGGTCGAGCAGTTCCGCATGGCGGTGATCGACCGGGTGGTGCCGTCGTTCGACTGGGCCATGCGGCCGGTGGCGCGCGCGGTCGCCATGGCCGAGAATTTCCGCTCCTACGCGCGCATCATCGAGCAGAACCAGGAACTGCGCCGCGAATTGCAGCAGATGCGCGCCTGGCGCGAGGCGGCGCTGCAACTGGAACAGCGCAATGCGCAGCTTCTGGACCTCAACCAGGTCCGGCTTGATCCGCAACTGACCCATGTGACCGGCGTGGTGATGGCCGATAGCGGCTCGCCCTTTCGCAAGTCGGTGCTGCTGAATGTAGGCGCGCGCGACGGGGTGCAGGATGGCTGGGCGGTCATGGACGGGCTGGGGCTGGCAGGGCGCATCGCAGGTGTGGGCCAGCGCACTTCGCGCGTGGTGTTGCTGACAGATACCGCCAGCGCGGTGCCGGTGGTGATCCAGCCTTCGGGGCAACGCGCCATGCTGATCGGCGACACCTCGCCCTTTCCGATCCTCGAATTCATCGAGGCCCCCGACGACCTGCGCCCCGGCGACCGGGTCATCAGTTCCGATGACGGCGGGGTGTTCCCGGCGGGGCTGCTGGTGGGCGAGGTCGTGCTGACCCGCGACCGTCGGCTGCGCGTGCGCATCGCGGCCGATTACGGGCGGCTGGAATTCCTGCGCGTGCTGCGCTCGCGCCCTGTCGAGCGCATCACCGACACGGGCGCGCTGATCGCGCCGCCCGATATCGGGGCCGAACCGGAGGCCGCGTCCGCCCCCCTCGCCGAAACCGGGCCCGGCGATGGTTGAGCGCCGCCAGACCAAGCGGGTCATGTATGTCGCGCTGTATCTGGGGCTCGCCGCCGCAGTGACCTTTTACCGCTTGCTGCCGCTGGGCGGCTATGATGCCGGCACCGGCTTCGACCTGGAGGTCGCGACCGATCTGGCGGTGGGGCTGCGCTGGAAGGACATTCCCGCGCCCGACCTGCTGCTGTGCCTGACGCTCGCCTGGGTGGTGCGCCGCCCCGATCTGCTGCCCGCGCCTGTGATCGTGCTCTATTTCCTCATCGAGGATATCCTGCTGCTGCGCCCGCCGGGTCTTTGGGCGCTGATCGTGCTGCTGGCCAGCGAATCCCTGCGCGCGCGAAGCGAACGGCTGCGCGACAACCCGTTCTGGATGGAATACCTGCAGGTTGCCGGGCTGATGCTGGTCATGTTCCTTGCAAACCGCACCGTGCTCGCGATTGTGATGGCGCCGCAGACGCCGCTCGACTTGAGCTTGCTGCAGTTTCTCGCCACTGTAGCGGCCTATCCGGTCGTGGTCGCGCTGTCGCATTACGCCTTCGGGCTGCGCAAGCCCGCGACCGGCGAACTGGATGCACTGGGGCAGAGGCTGTGAAACGCACCGAGCGCGAAAAGGAATTCAGCCACCGCGTCATCACCCGGCGCGGCCTGCTGCTGGGCAGCCTGCAACTGGGCGTTGCAGGCACGCTGTTGTGGCGGCTGCGCGACATGCAGCTCAACCAGGCGGAACAGTTCCATCTGCTGGCCGAGGAAAACCGCATCAACCTGCGGCTTCTGCCGCCAGTGCGCGGGCTCATCTTCGACCGCAACGGCGTGCTGCTTGCGGGCAACGAGCAGAATTACCGCGTGGTCATCAAGCGCGACGATGCGGGCGATATCGATCTGGTGCTGTCGCGGCTGGCGCGGCTGATCGATCTGAGCGATGAGGATATCGAGCGCGCGCGCCGCGACATGCTGCGCAACCGCCCCTTCGTTCCGGTCACGGTGGCCGAACGGCTGAGCTGGGAAGAAATCAGCCGCGTTGCCGCCAATGCCCCTGCCCTGCCCGGCGTCACGCCCGAGATGGGCCTGTCGCGCCATTATCCGCTTCAGGGGGATACGGCGCATGTGGTGGGCTATGTCGGCCCGGTGTCGGAACGCGACCTCGAGGCGCTGGAAGCGCCCGACCCGGTGCTGATGATCCCGCGGTTCCAGATCGGCAAGAGCGGGGTCGAGCGGATGCAGGAAGACGCGCTGCGCGGCCGCGCGGGGTCTCAGCGGGTCGAGGTCAATGCCGTGGGCCGGGTCATGCGCGAGCTGGACCGGGTCGAGGGCACGCCTGGCGGCAACCTGCACCTGACGATTGACGCGAAGCTTCAGAACTATGCGCTGGAACGGCTGCATGGCCAGAGCGCGGCTGCAGTAGTGGTCGATGTCGCCTCGGGTGACATCCTGGCGCTGGCCTCGGGGCCGAGCTTCGACCCCAACCTGTTCGTGCGCGGCATCTCCGGCCCCGATTTCCGCGCGCTGCTGGACAATGACCACCGCCCGCTGGTGAACAAGACGGTGCAGGGGCTCTATCCGCCCGGATCCACATTCAAGATGGTCACGGCCCTGGCCGCTCTGGAAGCGGGCGCGACCAACGGGCAGGAAACCGTCTTCTGCCCCGGCCATATGGATGTCGCGGGCAACCGGTTCCATTGCTGGCGGCGCGGCGGGCACGGGCGCGTCGGCATGGTCGCGGCGCTGTCGCAAAGCTGCGATGTCTATTTCTACGAGATGGCGCAGCGCTGCGGGATCGACAAGATCAACGAGATGTCCACGCGGCTGGGGCTGGGCATCCGCTATGATCTGCCGATCAATTCGGTCTCAGCGGGGCTGAACCCCACGCGCGAGTGGAAACGGCGCAACCGCAATGCCGAATGGCTGGTCGGAGATACGGTCAATGCCTCGATCGGGCAGGGATTCGTGCTGACGACACCGCTGCAACTGGCCGTGATGACAGCACGGCTGGCCTCGAACAAGGCTGTGCTGCCGCGCCTGCTGCGCGACCCGATGGAGCGCGCCGCGCGCGAGACCGCGAGCCTGGATCTGCGCCCCGAATGGCTGCGCCTGATCCGGCGCGGCATGGCCGAGACTGTCAATGACCAGCGCGGCACGGCCTATTCCTCGCGTATCGTGGCCGATGGGCAGGTCATGGCGGGCAAGACCGGCACCAGTCAGGTCTTCTCGATCACCCGCGCCGAGCGCGAGGCCGGCATAAGGCGGCAGGAGGACCTGCCCTGGAACAGGCGCAACCATGCGCTGTTTGTCGATTACGCCCCGTTGGATGACCCGCGCGTCGCCGTGGCGGTGGTGGTCGAGCATGGCGGCGGCGGCTCGTCGGCGGCCGCGCCGATCGGACGCGACATCACGTTGGCCGCACTCAATGGCGGCGTGCCGCCGCTTTCGGCCTATCCGGCGCCGCAGCGCAACCGCATCCGCGCCGAACAGATCGAACTGGAAGAACGCCTGCGCCCGGCGCAGTTGCTGCGGGTCAGCCGGGCATGAGCTATCTTGAATACAACACCAAGCGGATGCCGGCGGGGCTGGCAAAGGTGCTCTATGTGAACTGGCCACTGGTGGCGCTGCTGATCGCTGTGGCGGCCTATGGCTTTGTCATGCTCTATTCGATCGCGGGAGGCAGCCTGCACCCCTGGGCCGAGCCGCAGTTGAAGCGGTTCGGGGCGGGGCTGGTCATCATGTTCGTGGTGGCCTTCGTGCCGCTGTGGTTCTGGCGCTCGATCTCGGGGGTGGCCTATGCGGTCTCGGTGCTGCTGCTGCTGGGGGTCGAGTTCTTCGGCTCGGTCGGCATGGGCGCGAAACGCTGGCTCGAACTCGGCCCGCTGCGCCTGCAACCCTCGGAACTGGCCAAGGTCACCACGATCATGGCACTGGCGGCCTTCTACGACTGGCTTGACCTGAAGAAGACCTCGCGTTTTCTGTGGGTGGTGCTGGCCGCGCTGATCGCACTGGTGCCCACGTTTCTGGTGCTGCGCCAGCCCGACCTGGGCACGGCGATGCTGATCCTGATGGGGGGCGGCGTGGTGATCTTTGCTGCCGGGGTGCACTGGGGCTATTTCGCGGCCATCATCGGAACCGGCGCGGCGACGGTTGTTGCCGTGATGCAGTCCCGAGGGACCGAGTGGCAGATCCTCAAGGACTACCAGTATCGCCGCATCGACGCCTTTCTCGACCCCACGCTCGACCCGCTGGGCGCGGGCTATCACATCAACCAGTCGATGATCGCGCTGGGCTCGGGCGGCTGGTCGGGGCGCGGTTTCATGGAGGGCACGCAGGCGCGGCTGAATTTCCTGCCCGAGAAACACACGGATTTCATCTTCACCACCCTGGCCGAGGAATTCGGCTTTGTCGGGGCCTCGTCGCTGCTGCTGCTCTACATGATGGTGATGGGGCTGTGCCTGCTGTCGGCATTCAACACCACGAACCGCTTCGGCGCGCTTCTGATCATCGGGGTGACGGGGACGTTCTTTCTGTATTTCGCGGTCAACATGGCGATGGTCATGGGGCTGGCACCGGTGGTGGGCGTGCCGCTGCCGCTGGTCTCGTATGGCGGGTCGGCGATGATCGTGCTGATGGTGGGATTCGGGCTGGTGCAATCGGCGCATATCCACCGCGCGCGCCTGCCGTCATGAGCCTGACGCTGCTCTTTGCTGCCGGACCAGGCACGGCGCAGGACTATCGCGCGCCGCTGACCGAGGCGCTGTGCGCCGAGGGGCTGGACGCGCGCATCGTCACCGAGGCCGCGCCCGAAACGGTCGATTACATCATCTATGCGCCTGCAAGCCCGTTGCAGGATTTCACACCCTATACGGGCGCGAAGGCGGTGCTGAGCCTCTGGGCGGGGGTGGAGCGGATCGTCGCGAACCCGACCCTGACCCAGCCGCTGGCGCGCATGGTGGACCCCAGCCTGACGCGCGGCATGGTCGAATATGTCTGCGGCCATGTGCTGCGCCATCATCTGGGGATGGATGCGCATATCCTCGCCCGGCCCGGCGACTGGTCCCCGGTCGAACCGCCGCTCGCGCCCGAGCGCCGCGTGGGCGTGATGGGGCTGGGGGCGCTGGGCCGTGCCTGTGCCGAAGCACTGCAGGTCTTCGGATTTGCCGTTTGCGGCTGGTCGGCACGCCCGAAGCAGATAGCGGGCATCGCCTGCCATCATGGGCCAGATGGGCTGGCGGGTTTCCTGCAGGGCACTGAAATCCTCGTCACGCTCCTGCCCCATACGCCCGCGACCGAGTCCATCCTGAATGCCGGGACGCTTGCGCTGCTGCCGCGCGGCGCCTGCCTCATCAACCCCGGACGGGGCGCGCTGATTGACGATGATGCGCTGCTGGCGGCGCTGGACAGTGGCCAGATTGGCCATGCGACGCTCGATGTCTTTCGCACCGAGCCGTTGCCCGTCGGGCATCCCTTCTGGCATCATCCCCGCGTCACTGTGACCCCCCATATCGCCGCCACCACCCGCGCCGCGAGTGCCGCGCGTGTGCTTGCGCAGAATATTGCGCGGGTCGAGGCCGGATTGCCGCTGTTGCACCAGGTCGCGCGCGCGCGCGGCTACTGAGCACGGCACCGCCGTTCAGATTCCGGAAACTGTTTGCTGACAGCATGGCAGCGGGCATACTTGTGGAGGAGGTTGGGAGGGATCGGATGCACGGCACGGGCACGCCGCGCGCGACAGCACCGCATCAGCGGGGCAGACAGGGCACGCCCCGGCGTAATGCACTCTGCGCGCGTCCAGGCCCGGTCGGGCGCATCGCGGCGCTGACACTGGCCGGGCTGGTCACGCTGGGCGGGCTGCTGCTGGCAAGTGCGCTGCTCGATCATTGCGCGAGCGATGCCCGTTTCTGCAGCCCGGCGGGGATTTCTGCCCTGCCTGCCCCGCTCCCGGTGCCGGCTCCGGCCGGGTCACGGGATGCACCCGTCCTCGCATCAGCCCCGCCCGGCGAGACGGAACCGCATGGCCCGGCAGAGATCGGCGAGGGGCTGCGTCCGGTTCTGGCCCATGCCTTCGACCCGCTGCCGCTGGGCATGGACACGGAATCGGACCGGGTCTTCGTGCTGCCGCCCGGGCGCAACATGCTGGAAATGGCGACCCGACAGGGCGCGATCTCGGTCGATCAGATCACGCTGATTGCGGTGGTGCGCCAGAATGACACGCGCCACGCGCTGGTGCGCCTGCCTGACGGACGTATCCTGCGGCTGGTGCAGGGCGACCGGCTGGAGGGCGGGACAGTCGCAGCCATCAGCGATAACGCGCTCTATCTGCTGGGCCCCGACCTGACCCCGCGTGCATTCCTGCTTGGCGGGTGACGGGCGTCAGGTGCCGCGCGGGGGGGGCGCTGTCGCCGGCGCGGGGGAAGGGTGGGTGAACCTGCCCCTGCCGGGGCAGAACCACACCACCCTACCGAAGCCTGCAGTATGTCTGCGGCCTGTCAGGATGCGTCAAGCCGCATGCTGGAATCGGGCCCGCGCGGTTGCCGGTTCCGACCGCTCGGGCAAAGGCGCGGTCTGCCAGAGCGGATTTTCCGCCCCGGCCCTGTCATGTCCCGCAGCGGGGCCGCCACCGGCGCGGGAGGATCAGCGCCCCTTCAGCAACCCGCCCAGCACCCCGCGCACCAGCGCCTGACCCGTGCGTGTCCCAAGCTGGCGTGCCATGGATTTGGTGAAGGCATCGACCGCCGAATCGCCCCTGCGGGCAGGCGTCCGTGGAGGGGAGGAACGCGCCCCCCCGCGGGCCGGCGGCTCGTAGCGCCGCGCCGCGGTGAACTCGCGCTGCTTTTCGGCCTCGGTCGCCTGCAGCGCCGCCTCGGCCTCTCGCGCAGCCGCCTCGGCCCGGCGCGCGAGCATTTCATGCGCCGAGTCGCTGTCCACCATCTGCTCGTATCGTCCGGCGACCGGCGAGCGCAGCATCAGCATCTGCCGCGCCCCGCCTTCGATCGGTCCCATGGCGGAAGACGGCGGGCGGATCAGCGTGCGCTCGGCCATGCCGGGATTGCCCCTGTCCTCGAGAAACGAGGTCACGGCCTCGCCCACGCCGACATCGCGGATGGCATCGGCAATGTCGAAGCGCGGATTGGGCCGATAGGTCTGTGCCGCGCGGCGCAGCGCCTGCTGGTCGCGCGCGGTGAAGGCGCGCAGCGCATGCTGCACCCGGTTGCCGAGCTGCCCCAGCACCGACTCCGGAACGTCATCAGGGTTCTGGGTGATGAAATAGACCCCGACCCCTTTCGAGCGGATCAGCCGCGCCACGCGCTCGACCTTCTCGACCAGCGCGCGCGGGGCACCGTTGAACAGCAGATGCGCCTCGTCGAAGAAGAAGACGAGCACCGGCTTGTCGGGGTTGCCGACCTCTGGCAGTTCCTCGAACAGTTGCGACAGCAGCCAGAGCAGAAAAGTGGCATAGAGCCGGGGCGTGCGCATCAGCCGCTCGGCATGGAGCATCGAGACAAAGCCGCGCCCATCCGGGGCGACGCGCATGAAATCCCGCAGGTCCAGCGCCGGTTCCGAGAAGAAATGCGCGGCACCCTGGTTTTCCAGCACCAGCAGCTTGCGCTGGATCGCGCCAATGCTGGCCGTGGTGACATTGCCGTAGCTCTGCGATATCTCGCGCTGGTTCTCGCCCAGAAATGCGAGCATTGCGCGAAGGTCCTTCAGATCGAGGATCGGCAACCCCTCGTCATCCGAGATACGGAAGGCCACGTTGATCACGCCTTCCTGCGCCTCGGTCAGATCGAGCATCCGCGAGAGCAGCAACGGGCCGACCTCGGCCATAGTCGCGCGCACCGGATGGCCGTGCTCGCCAAAGAAATCCCAGAAGATCACAGGGGATTCGCGATAACCATAGCCCTCGAGCCCGATCGCCTCGGCCCGCCGCTCGAGCCCGCCGCGCGGGGTTCCCGGCAGCGCCATGCCGCCGCAATCCCCCTTGATGTCGGTCAGGAACACAGGCACGCCGGCATTGGAAAATTCCTCGGCAAGGATCTGCATCGTGATCGTCTTGCCGGTGCCAGTGGCCCCGGCGATCAGCCCGTGGCGGTTGCCATAGTCAAGCCGCAGTATCTGCGGGGCGCGCTGGTCCTCGCCGCCGCCACCCACGAAAATCCCCGCCTGTTCTGTCTGCATTACCCCTGCCCCCTGACTGAAAACTGCGCCGCCGCTCGCATGGCACGGGCGCAGAGTAGTTCAGCCGCGGGCGCAATGGAAAGCGAATCTTAACCCTTTTGCAGCTAGAGTGGGGATGACGCCTCACGCCATCTCCCGGGCGGGCGTCTTCCTCCCTGTCAGACTGGCTGCACCTGCGGGTGCAGCCTTTTTCTGCCATGATCGCCGCCTGCCGGACAGCGGATCTGTCAATCCTTGTCAATTCTCAGCACGGCGCCCGAAAACTCAGCAACAGATTCTTATTGACGCATGGGCCTTTTCCGCCTAGGTTCTTCACAATTCGTCGGCCGGTCCGACAGGGAGATAAAAAATTCAATGAAATAAGGGCCTTCGGGCCCTTATTCGCATTTGGTGGCACTGTGAGCCCTGCCGGCGCGCAGTGCCGCAGGGAAGCATTGATACGCATGTACGGGCCTGACCCGCACCGGCCCACCAGGCCGGCCGGAAGCGCAGGCTCACGGTCGCCTCACATCCCCTGCACCCATGGATTTTTTCGACTGACAGCCGACAGGGCACATGTTACCAAATGCGCGTTCGACACGAGGACTGAAGGGACGAGCATGAAAAACAACACGATGACCGCAGGGAAATGGGCCGGGCTCGCCGCTGTGCTGGCGCTGATGGGGTCGGCGGCACAGGCGCAGACAACCGATGCAACGGATTCGCCCGTAACTGCCTTGTCCACCGGCGAGGTCATTGGCCAGGAAGGCGAAGGTGAAACCTATGTCGGCAACACCCATGGCGACTGGGAAATGGTCTGCGTGCGGATACCCGATGAGCCCGATCCCTGCCAGATGTATCAGCTTCTGCGCGATGCCGAGGGCAATGCCACCGCCGAGATCTCTCTCTTTCCGTTGCCACCCGGGCAGGAAGCCGTTGCCGGGGCCACCATCCTGACCCCGCTCGAGACCCTGCTGACCGCGCAGCTGGTCATGCAGATCGACGGCGGGGCGGCCAAGCGCTACCCCTTCACCTTCTGCACGGCCATCGGGTGCATTGCGCGCGTGGGCTTTACTGCTTCCGAGGTGGATGCCTTCCGCCGGGGTGCGCTCGCGACCTGGTCGCTGGTCCCGGTTGCGGCGCCCGATCAGACGGTCGATCTGAACATGTCGCTGATGGGCTTCACCGCGGCCTTTGCCGAAGCCTCCGAACAGTTGGCCGAATAATCCTCCATGTCCTTCCGGTCAGGCCCCGGCCCTCTGGGCCGGGGTTGGGCTGTTGTGCTTTTCGGCTTGGCGCGGTGGCGCGATCATGATTGTCTCGTCCCTGACAGGCAGAGGAGGAAAACGCCATGACTCATGTTCAGACGCTGATCGAGGCTGGCCTGACAGAGGCCCTGATCACTGGCGGAGATCTGGCCGTCTCCAGCCCCATCGACGGCACCGAAATCGCGTGTGTGGCGCAGACACGCACCGACGGGCTGCCGCAGGTGCTGGACCGGGCCGAGGCCGCCTTTCACGCCTGGAGGCAGGTGCCCGCGCCGCGCCGGGGCGAGTTGGTGCGGCTGCTGGGCGAGGAGTTGCGCGCGGGCAAGCAGGCGCTGGGCGCGGTGGTGACGCTGGAGGCCGGCAAGATCACCTCCGAAGGGCTGGGCGAGGTGCAGGAGATGATCGACATCTGCGACTTCGCCGTGGGGCTTTCACGCCAGCTTTACGGGTTGACCATTGCCTCGGAACGCCGCGGTCACCGGATGATGGAGACCTGGCACCCGCTGGGGCCGACAGCCGTGATCACCGCATTCAACTTCCCAGTTGCGGTCTGGTCCTGGAACACGGCGCTGGCGTTGGTCTGCGGGAACCCGGTCATCTGGAAGCCTTCGGAGAAATCACCGCTCACGGCCATGGCGTCGATCGCCGCGCTGAACCGTGCGCTGGAGCGGTTCGGCGATGCGCCCGAGGGGCTGGTGCAGCTTGTCATCGGCGGGGCAGAGATCGGCGATGCGCTGGTGTCAAGCCCGCGCGTGCCACTGGTCTCGGCGACCGGGTCCACCCGGATGGGGCGGATCGTGGCACCGAAAGTCGCCGAGCGCTTCGGCCGGTCGATTCTGGAACTGGGCGGCAACAATGCCATGATCGTCGCGCCCTCGGCCGATCTGGACATGGCGGTACGCGCGATCGTGTTCTCGGCTGTGGGCACTGCCGGGCAGCGCTGTACCTCGCTGCGTCGGCTGATCGTGCATGAGGATCTGCGCACGGGGCTGGTCGGGAAACTGAAGGCCGCCTATGCCAGCCTGCCCGTCGGCGACCCGCGCGCGCCGGGGACGCTGGTCGGCCCGCTGATCGACATGGGCGCGCGCGCGCAGATGCTGGCCGCGCTCGAGCAGGCACGCGCCGAGGGCGGTGTCGTGCATGGTGGCGCACCGGTCGAGGCCGTGCCGGGTGGGGCCTATGTCAGCCCGGCGCTGGTCGAGATGCCCGCACAATCCGCCATCGTCCAGACCGAGACTTTTGCGCCGATCCTCTATGTTATGGGATACCGGAGCCTGGACGAGGCGATTGCGCTGCAGAATGGCGTGCCGCAGGGGCTGTCCTCGTGCATCTTCACGCGCGATCTGCGCGAGGCCGAGAGTTTCCTGTCTGCCACCGGGTCGGATTGCGGGATCGCGAATGTGAATATCGGGCCTTCAGGGGCCGAGATCGGCGGGGCCTTCGGCGGAGAAAAGGAAACCGGCGGCGGGCGCGAGAGCGGCTCGGACGCGTGGAAGGGCTATATGCGCCGCGCCACCAACACCATCAATTATTCCGATGCGCTGCCGCTTGCCCAGGGCGTCAAGTTTGACATCTGACGGTCCCGGGCTCTGGGCCGAAACCGCCCCGCCCGCACCCCCGACCACCCCCCTGAGCGGCACGGTGGCAGCACAGGTGGCCGTGGTGGGCGGTGGCTATACCGGGCTGTCGGCGGCGCGGCATCTGGCGTGCGCGGGCGTGTCGGTTGTGCTGGTCGAGGCCGGTGGCATCGGCAGTGGCGGGTCGGGACGCAATGTCGGGCTGGTCAATGCCGGGCTGTGGCTGATGCCCGACGAGGTCATAACCCGCGCCGGCCCGCGCCATGGCGACAGGCTGCTGGACGCACTTGGCGGGGCGCCCGCGCTGGTCTGGGACCTGGTCGCGCGGCACGGGATCGACTGCGAGGCCCGCCCCAATGGCACGCTGCACTGCGCAGCGGACGCGCGCGGCAAGGCGGCACTGGAAACGCGGCACGCGCAATGGCGCGCGCGCCGGGTCGAGGTGGCGCTGCTCGGCGCGGCCGAAACGCACGCGCGCACCGGCAGCCGAGCCTATCGCGCGGCGCTGCTCGACCCGCGCGCAGGCACCATCCAGCCGCTGGCCTATGCGCGCGGGCTGGCGCGGGCGGCCATCGGGGCCGGGGCGCGGGTACACACCGACAGCCCTGTGACCGGCTTTACGGAGGCAGGCTCAGGCTATCGCCTGAGCCTGCCGGATGGCGCGCTGATGGCCGAAACCGTCATTCTGGCCACCAACACCTATTCCACCGCGCCCTTCGAGCGTATCCGCGCAGCCCAGTCCGTGCTGCCCTATTTCAACTTCGCCACCGACCCGCTGCCCCCCGACGCCCTGCAGGCAGTGCTGCCGGGCGGTGAAGGGGCTTGGGACACGCGCAAGATCCTGACATCCTTCCGGCGTGATGCGGCCGGACGGCTGATACTCGGCTCGGTCGGCCAGCTCGGCCGGTTCGACGCCGGACTGCACCGGGCCTGGGCCGAACGCGCGCTGCGACGGCTTTACCCGCAACTGGGGGCACAGCCTTTCCGGCATGGCTGGTGGGGCCGCATCGGGACCACACAAGACGCATTGCCGCGCCTGTGCCGTCATGCGCCGGGGATCTGGTCAATCTCGGGCTATAACGGGCGCGGGATCGCCCCGGGCACGCTGTTCGGGCAGATGCTCGCCGATCTGGCGCGCGGCGCGCGGCACGCCGAGGACATTCCCCTGCCGCTGGCAGCGCTCGCGCCCGATGCCATGCGCCTGCCGCGCGAGGTCACGTTTCGCGCAGGCTCTGCCGCGCTGCACCTGCTCAGCGCGCGGGTCTGACCCGCAGCCCGCCCCCGGCGGCGCGCGCAAGGCCCGTGTAGGGTGGGTGATTCACCCATCCAGGCCCACCGCTGCGTCATCCCCATGGGCCTGCGGGGTCAACCTGCCGCGCCAGCCGCCATGCCGCCTGGCGCGCAAAGGACTGCACCAGCGCCTTGCGCAGGGCAGGCGCAAGGCGCATTTCGGGGGCAAGGCGCACCACTTCGGCGCCAAAGCCGTCACCCAGAATCAGGCCGGACTCCGCGGGCAGGATTTCGGTCGGAAAAGCCGGGTCAACCGCCCAGAAGAACCGGTCGCACCATTCGAGATAGCCCTGCCATTTGTGGTCGGACTGAAAGTCGGCGCGACCGGACTTGCACTCGACCACCCAGACCTCGCCCTTTGGCCCCAGTGCCATCACATCCACTCGCAAGCCGCGTGCGGGCACGAACTCCGTCAGCGGCGCAAGACCCAGCGAGACAAGGCACCGGCAGACACCGCGCGCCAGTGCTGTGCCCGATGCCCGCGGATCGGGCGTGCCCTGTCGAAAGGTCGTCGTGTCGGTCATGCCGGAAATGTGAACAATGTATGAACATAAGTCAAGCAGGCCTTGCCGAACCATTGCACACAACCTATCTCACGGGGTGGCAGGTTCTGCTCCTCGCGTGTGCGGCCCTTTTCCAGTGGCCGATAAGTGTTTCCGAGGGAGCTGGCTCTGGCGGGGTCCTGGCCTCGTTATCTGGCGCCCACCTGAATGTTCAGGCTCTCGGGAAATTC
>SKYA01000177.1 GCA_007128135.1 Paracoccaceae bacterium
GAATCCGCCCCGCGCTTGGGGGTGGAATTGGCCGACCAGTCGAGCACCAGCACATGATCGAAGCCGCGCATCACGTCATCCCCAGATCATGCAGGATGAAATCGGCAATCGCGGCCGTGTCATCCAGCGGCAGCACAGGCACATCCAGCCCCACAGGCGCCGCGTTCGAGGCGACCGCGCGGATGGTCGCATTCCCGGGCGCGAGCAGGGCGCGGCCGGTCTCGGCCCGGTGCGCCTCGATCTTGGGGTGCGTACTGCGCTTGTAACCTTCGATCAGCACCAGATCGACAGGCGCAAGCCGCGCGACAAGCGTCTCCAGCGGCGGCTCGGGCGCGCCGCGCAACTCGTGCATCAGGGCCCAGCGGACAGGCGAGCAGAGCACCACCTCGCGCGCGCCGGCCTCGCGGTGGCGATAACTGTCGCGGCCCTGATGGTCGATCTCGGTGTCGTGATGCGCGTGCTTGACGGTCGAGACCGAGAGCCCCCGCGCCACCATCTCGGCCACCAGCCGCTCCATCAGCCCGGTCTTGCCCGCGTTCTTCCAGCCCGTGACCCCGTATCGCCTCATGCCAGCCCCGCCAGCCGCTCGGCGGTCACAATATCCTCGGGTGTGTTGATGTTGAAGAAGGGGTCAAAGGGCTCCGTGCCGAATTCGGCAAGCCCCGCCCCGTGCCGGTCGGTCCAGAGCACCACCTTGCGCAAGCCCCCTTCGAGCGCGGCGCGCAGATCCTCGCGCAGGGTCACCGGCCACAGACCGAAGGTCGGATGGCGCCAGAGCCTGTCGCCCTCGCGCGTGGCCGCAAGCGCCAGACCAGAGGGAGCGGCGGCCTGTTGCAGGCGCAAGACCAGATCGGGCGGGAAAAAGGGCGTGTCGGCCGCGACACTGACAATCGCCTCGGCCCCTTGCGCCGCGGCCCAGTCCAGCCCGGCCAGCACGCCTGCCAGCGGCCCCGGCCAGCCGGGCAGCGAATCCGCGACCACGGGCAGGCCGAAACCGGCAAGGCGCCCGGGCGCGCCATTGGCATTGAGCACGATGCCCGCCACCTGCGGCGCCAGCCGGTCGATCACATGCGCCAGCAGCGGCCTTCCGGCAACTTCGCGCAGGCCCTTGTCTCCCCCGCCCATGCGGGTGGCCTGCCCGCCGGCGAGGATCACGCCATATGGCAGGCTCATGCCCCGGCCCCCTTGCGGTGGTGCCTGCGCGGCTCCTCGGGGACATGGGCAAGATCGGCGTCGCGCACAAGCCGCTCCTCGCCCGACAGGCAGATGAAGCGTTGCCCGCGCATCCGCCCGATCAGCGTCAGCCCGACCTGGCGTGCGATCTCGACGCCCCAGGCGGTGAAGCCAGAGCGCGAGGCCAGCACCGGAATGCCCATCTGCGCTGTCTTGATCACCATCTCCGAGGTCAGCCGCCCGGTGGTGTAGAGCATCTTGTCCGCGCCGCCGACATCATGGCGGAACATCCAGCCCGCCACCTTGTCCACGGCATTGTGGCGCCCGACATCTTCCATGTAGATCAGGGGGCGGTCCTGCCGGCACAGCACCGTGCCGTGGATGGCGCCCGCCTCGAGATAGAGCGAGGGCAGGGTGTTGATCTCGTGCGCCAGTGCATAGAGCCAGCTTGTGCGCAGCTCGGCGGGGGGCAATGCCAGCCCCTCGAGCCCTTCCATCATGTCGCCAAAGACTGTTCCCACGGCACAGCCCGAGGTGCGGGTCTTCTTCTTCACCTTCTCCTCGTAGCTGGTCTTGCGCGTCGTTCGCACCACCACGACCTCAAGTTCCTCGTCATGCTCGATCCCGGTCACCTCGTCATCGGCGCGCAGCATGCCCTGATTGCGCAGGAAGCCCAGCGCGAGATATTCCGGATAATCGCCGATGGTCATGGCCGTAACGATCTCCTGCGCATTGAGGAAGATCGTCAGCGGGCGCTCCTCGACCACGCGGATCTGCTGGCGCGTGCCAGTGTGGTCGATCCCCTCTACCGCCCGGGTCAGTCGCGGGTTGGCCGGGTCGGGAAAGATATGTGGCGTGCGGGGCATTGCTGTCTGGTCCTGAGGCATGCGCTGCATTATGAGGCATATAACACCGGGCGAAGTAAAGGGCAGGGCCATGCTGGGCTATGTGATCGCACAGGGTCGCGGGGTTGCGGACGCGCTGCTGGCAGAAACCGCGCGAAGGCTTCTGTCGCTGCGCTGGCGCGTGGCCGGCGTGGTCCAGATCAACCGTGAGACAGCGCGGGACGGTCGCTGCGACATGGACCTGATGGTTCTGGACCATGACCATGTCGTGCGGATCAGCCAGGATCTGGGGCCTCATGCCCGCGGATGCAGGCTGGATACGGCCGGGCTCGAGCAGGCGGTCGGGCTGGTCGAGCAGGCGCTGGCACGCGCGCCGCAGCTTCTGATCGTCAACAAGTTCGGCAAGTCCGAGATCGAGGGGCGCGGGTTTCGTCACGCCATCGGGCTGGCGCTGGCCGAGGGGGTGCCGGTGCTGACGGCAGTGAATGCGTCGAATCTCGACGGGTTTATTGCCTTCAGCGAGGGGCTGGCCGAGCCGGTCGCACCGGATGGCGATGCGATTCTCGACTGGTGCCACAGGGTTTGCGCCGTCGCGCAGGACTGATTTCGAGA
>SKYA01000061.1 GCA_007128135.1 Paracoccaceae bacterium
CGCCACTGTCAGCGAGGGGATGAGGTTGAACTGCTGGAAGATCAGCCCGACCTGGCCGCGCCGCAAGGCGGCGCGGCCAGTATCGTCACGCGCCGTCATGTCGGCCTCGCCTATCAGGACGCGGCCCGAATCTGGCTCCTCCAGCCCGGCGGCGATATGCAGAAGCGTCGATTTCCCGCTGCCACTCTCGCCGGTCAGCGCGTGCGATGTGCCCTGCGCGATCACGAGCGACACCCCGCGCAGCACCTCGACCCGGCCTTCGGCGCTGGGAAAACTCTTGCACACAGTGTCGAGGGTGAGGGCATTCATCGTTGGCGTGGCTCCGGGCCGGGACATGGGGCTGGACCGCCCTCTATCCCCCCGCGCAGGCCCGCAGCGCCATGCGTCGGGTGCGGGGCGGCAAGGGGGCTGAGGGGGCAGGGGAGGTGGTTCTGTGACATGAGGCCCCATAACTCAGACATGACAGCACGACAGGACACAAGCCTAGCGTGATGGCCGCGACACTCAAGACCCCGAACACCGTGCCGCACCATGGACCCGCCATCCCGGGCACTGCGCACCACAGGCCCGCCGCCTGCATATGGGGGCGCCACTGGCACGGACGCAACCTGAAGACAGCGACTCTCCGGGAGCGCAAAGGGGGCTGCCCCTCTCTGGTCGCTGCGCGCCCATTCACCCCCGCGAGTATTCGGGGCAGGAAAACAAGCGGGCTTGCCTCGGCTGGGCTCGGGGCGGCGGCATGAAAAAAGGCCCCGGCGACAGCCGGGGCCCTGAAGCGTTCAGCCGGGGCAGGTCATTCGGCGTTTTCGGACGCGATTTCCTGTCCGGTCTGCTGATCGATCATCTTCATCGCCAGCCGCACCTTGCCGCGATCATCGAAGCCCAGCAGCTTGACCTTGACCTCCTGCCCCTCCTTCAGGACATCGGAGGGGTGGTTGAGGCGGCGGTTCTCGATCTGCGAGACATGCACCAGCCCGTCGCGCTTGCCAAAGAAGTTCACGAAGGCGCCGAAATCGACCAGCTTGACGACGCGACCGGTATAGATCTGGCCCACTTCCGGCTCTGCCACGATCGAGTAGATCATGTCATAGGCCTTCCGAATGGCCTCCTGGTCGTTCGAAGCGATCTTGATGATGCCATCATCGTTGATATCGACCTTGGCCCCCGAGACCTCGACGATCTCCCGGATGACCTTGCCGCCGGTGCCGATGACTTCGCGGATCTTGTCGGTCGGCACCTGCATCGTCTCGATCTTGGGCGCATACTGGCTGAAGCCCTGCGGCGCGCTGATCGCCTTGTTCATCTCGCCCAGGATGTGCAACCGCCCATCCTTGGCCTGCGCCAGCGCCTGTTCCATGATCTCGAAGGTGATGCCGGCAACCTTGATGTCCATCTGCAGAGAGGTGATGCCCGCCTCGGTGCCCGCGACCTTGAAATCCATGTCGCCGAGGTGGTCCTCGTCGCCCAGGATGTCGGTCAGCACCGCGAAACGGCCATCATCTTCCAGGATCAGGCCCATGGCGACACCAGCGACAGGGGCTTTCAGCGGCACACCGGCATCCATCATCGACAGCGAGCCGCCGCAGACCGTGGCCATGGAGCTTGAACCGTTCGATTCCGTGATCTCGGAGACGATGCGGATCGTGTAGGGGAAGTCGGTCGCCGCAGGCAGAACCGCCTGAAGCGCGCGCCATGCCAGCTTGCCGTGGCCCACTTCGCGACGTCCCGGAGGGCCGAAGCGGCCAACCTCGCCCACCGAATAGGGGGGGAAGTTGTAATGCAGCAGGAAGTTCGACTTCGAGGTGCCGGTGAGCGCGTCGATGAACTGTTCGTCATCGCCGGTGCCCAGCGTGGTCACGCAGAGCGCCTGGGTCTCGCCGCGGGTGAACAGCGCCGAGCCATGGGTGCGGGGCAGGACACTGGTTTCGGCCACGATGGGGCGCACCGTCCTGGTGTCGCGCCCGTCCACGCGGGGCTCGCCATTCACGACCGCACCGCGCAGGATCGAGGCTTCCAGCTTCTTCATGGCAGCGCCAAGGGTTTCGTCGGCAAGCTGTTCTTCGGTCAGGTTCGCCTTGATCGCCTCGCGCGCGGCAGCGATGGCGGCGACACGCTCCTGCTTGTCGCGCAGGGCGAAGGCGGCGCGCATCTGCGCCTCGCCTGCCGCCTTCACGGCGGCCAGCAATTCGGAATAGTCGGTCGGCTGAAAGTCGAACGGCTCTTTCGCGGCATCCTCGGCCAGTTCGATGATCAGGTCGATCACCGGCTGATAGCTTTCATGCGCGAATTTCACTGCGCCGAGCATCTCGGCTTCGGTCAGTTCATAGGCTTCGGATTCGACCATCATGACAGCGTCGCGCGTCCCCGCAACGACCAGATCCAGACGCTGCTCGGCGTTTTCGCGCAGCTTTTCCATGTCCTGGCATTCGGGGTTCAGGATGTATTCGCCATTGGCATAGCCCACACGGCAAGCCCCGATCGGCCCCATGAAGGGCACGCCCGAGATGGTCAGCGCGGCCGAGGCGGCGATCATGGCCACCATGTCGGGCTCGTTGACCAGATCGTGGGAGAGCACGGTGCAGATGACCAGCACCTCGTTCCTGAAACCCTCGACAAAGAGCGGGCGGATCGGGCGGTCGATCAGGCGCGATGTCAGCACTTCCTTGTCGGACGGACGGGCCTCGCGTTTCAGGAAGCCACCGGGGATCTTGCCCGCGGCATAGGTCTTTTCCTGGTAATGCACGGTCAGCGGAAAGAAATCCTGACCCGGCTTGGTCTGTCTGGCAAAGGTGACATTGGCCATGACGGTGGTGTCGCCCAGCGTGGCGATGACCGACCCGTCGGCCTGGCGGGCAACCTTGCCCGTTTCCAGTGTCAGCGTTTCCTGCCCCCACTGGATCGATTTTTTCGTGATGTTGAACATTCTCAGCGTATCCTCAAGGAAAGCGCCAGCCCTCTGGCCTTCCCGGTTTGCATAGCGGCCCCATTGCCGCCGACCCCAATCCTTGTGCATCACGCCGGGGCCAGTGCGTCACGTCTCAGATGCGCGCGGGATACAGGAAATGCGCCCATAAGAAAAGCAGGAAAGCCCGTCCGGGCTTTCCTGCCTTGTCTGGTCCCGCGCGGGTGTTCAGTAGCGGTAATGCTCGGACTTGAACGGCCCTTCCATGGGCACACCGATATAATCGGCCTGATCGGGCTGCAATGCGGTCAGCTTCACGCCGATCCGGTCCAGATGCAGCCGCGCAACCTTCTCGTCCAGATGCTTGGGCAGGATATAGACGCCGGGTGCATACTCACTGGCCTTGGTCCAGAGTTCGATCTGCGCCAGCACCTGATTGGTGAAACTCGCCGACATCACGAAGCTGGGATGGCCGGTGGCATTGCCCAGGTTCAGCAGGCGGCCCTGGCTCAGCAGGATGATGCGGTTGCCCGAGGGCATCTCGATCATGTCCACCTGGTCCTTGATGTTGGTCCATTTGTGGTTCTTGAGCGCGGCGACCTGGATTTCATTGTCGAAATGGCCAATATTCCCGACGATGGCCATGTCCTTCATCTCGCGCATGTGGTCCACGCGGATGACATCCTTGTTGCCGGTCGTGGTGATGAAGATGTCGGCGGTTTTCACCACGTCTTCCAGCGTCGTCACCTGATAGCCGTCCATCGCCGCCTGCAAGGCGCAGATCGGGTCGATCTCGGTCACGACCACGCGCGCGCCCGCGCCCGACAGCGACGCGGCCGAGCCCTTGCCGACATCGCCATAGCCGCAGACCACGGCGACCTTGCCGGCCATCATCGTGTCGGTCGCGCGGCGGATGCCATCCACCAGGCTTTCCTTGCAGCCGTATTTGTTGTCGAATTTCGACTTGGTGACCGAGTCATTGACGTTGATCGCCGGAAACGGCAGCAGGCCCTTCTTGTGCAGCTCATAGAGCCGGTGCACACCGGTGGTGGTTTCCTCGGATACGCCCCGGACAAGGTCGCGCTGCCTGGTGAACCAGCCGGGGCTTTCCTCAAGCCGTTTCCTGATCTGGGCAAAGAGGCATTCCTCTTCCTCCGAGGTCGGCACGGCGATCAGGTCAGTCTCGCCCGCCTCGACCCGCGCGCCCATCAGGATGTACAGCGTCGCGTCACCGCCATCATCAAGGATCATGTTTGCCCCCTCGGGGAACTGGAAGATCCGGTCGGTATAGGCCCAGTATTCCTCCAGCGTCTCGCCCTTGATGGCAAAGACCGGCGTGCCGCCCTCGGCGATCGCCGCCGCCGCGTGGTCCTGCGTCGAATAGATGTTGCACGAGGCCCAGCGCACATCGGCACCCAGCGCCACCAGCGTCTCGATCAGCACGGCGGTCTGGATGGTCATGTGCAGCGAACCGGCAATGCGCGCACCCTTCAGCGGCTGGCTGGCGCCGAATTCCGCGCGCAGCGCCATCAGGCCGGGCATTTCGGTTTCGGCAATCGCGATTTCCTTGCGGCCGAATTCTGCCAGCGAAATGTCGCGGATGATATGGTCCTTGGGCATCGGCGGGGGCTCCTTGATGCAAATGCGGGTTGCGCGGCGAGATAGCACCCCCCCCGCGGACAGGCAAGGGCGGGCGGATGCGCGCCATTGACGCCCTTGTCATGATGCCTGCGACGCCTTTGCAGTTGTAGCCGCCGGGATGATCTGCAAGACTTGGCTGGTCATGCATGTCGGGATGGAAGTGCCGGAATCGAACAGGGTCACGCCGGGCCTGGGTCACGCGCTGCGCATCGGCGCAGTGCTGGCGCTTGTCTCCGCGCTGCCCGCGCAGGCCTTCGACGCGCTGGACATCCGCTTTCAGGGCGATGACCCCGCGCTCCGGACCGCGCTTGAACGCGCCTCGCTGCTCAAGGCCGCCCGCGACGAGAACGTGATCGACCCGTTCGAGGTGTTCACCATCGCGCGCGCCGAATACGGGCAGCTGATCGGCATCTTCTACGAGGCAGGCTTTTACGCGCCCGAAATTTCGGTGCGCATCGACGGGCGCGAGGCGGCCGACATCTCGCCGCTGGCCCCGCCCGAGCGCATTGGCGAGATCGTGCTGACGCTGGCGCCGGGACCGGCCTTTGTCTTTGGCCGGACGCAGATGGGGCCGCTGGCCGCGGGCACCGACCTGCCGTCCGGGTTCGCCCCCGGTGCGCCCGCGCGCAGCACTGTCATCCGCGACGCTGCACTCGGGGCCGTGGATGGCTGGCGTGACGTGGGTCATGCTCAGGCGGATGCGGTCGAACAGCAGATCACCGCGCGCCATGCGGCAAGTGAACTGGATGTCGATGTCCGGATCCTTCCCGGCCCGCGTCTGCGCTTTGGTCAGTTGCGCCCTGACGGGCAGGAGCGTACCCGCCCCGAGCGCGTGGTCGCGATCGCCGGTCTGCCCACGGGCGAGGTTTTCTCGCCGCGCGAGGTGCAGCGCGCCGCCGAGCGCCTGCGCCGCACCGGTACCTTCGCCTCGGTCTCGCTGCGCGAGGCAGAGAGTGCCAACCCTGACGGCACGCTCGACATCGGCGCCTCGGTGGTCGAGGCGCCGATGCGCCGGATCGGCGCCGGTCTGGAATATGATACCGAAAGCGGCGGCAAGCTGTCGGCCTTCTGGCTGCATCGCAACCTTCTTGGCGGGGCCGAACGGTTCCGCGTCGAGGGCATGATCGGCGGGCTTGGCGCGCGCGTGGGCAAGCTGGATTACCGGCTGGGCGTCGAGTTCGCGCGCCCGGCGACCTTTACCCCCGACACCACGCTCAATCTCGGCGCGATGATCGAGACCGAGCGCGAGCGCGATTTCGAGGCCACGCGGCTGCGCCTCGATGCCGGGCTTGAACACCGCTACAGCAACGAACTGACCTTCGGCGCCGGCGTCGGCGTGCTGCTGGAACGCGCCGATTTCGGCCCGGGCCTGAGCATCCGGCGCGACTACCGGCTGCTGCTCCTGCCGCTGCATGTCACCTGGGACCGGCGCGATGACGCGCGTGCGCCGACGCGCGGCTTCTATATCCGCAGCGACTTGACGCCGTTTCTCGGCGTCAGTGGCACCGACAGCGGCGCGCGCAGCCTGACCGACCTGCGCGCCTATCGCGGCTTTGGTGACGATGGGCGCGTGGTTCTGGCCGGGCGCGCGCAGATCGGGGCGGTGTTCGGCGCCGCGCTGGACCGCACCCCGCGCGAGTTCCTGTTCTACTCGGGCGGTGGCGGCACCGTGCGCGGCCAGCCCTACCGCTCGCTGGGCGTGACCTCGGGCGGCGTGCGCTCGGGCGGGCGCGGCTTTGCCGCCCTCTCTGCCGAGATCCGCGTGCGCACCTCTGACACGCTGGGCGTGGCGGCCTTTGCCGATGCGGGCTATGTCTCGGACGGAGCCTTTACCGGCGCGTCGGACTGGCATGCCGGTGCCGGAGTGGGGGTGCGTTATGACACGATCATCGGCCCGCTGCGCGTGGATGTCGGCTATCCGGTGGCCGGTACGACCGGACGCGGTTTCCAGCTTTACCTGGGTATCGGGCACGCATTCTGATGCGGGTGCGGGCGATTTTCCACTGGGTCCTCTGCGCGGCCCTGCTATGGGCGCCGGTTGCCTCGGCCCAGGGCTTCCTGAGCAATTTGCTGCCCGAGCGCAATGAAAGCGATGTCGGCTTCCTGACCCGCGTGCTGCAGGAAAACCTCTCTGCAGCAGGGCGCGACGTGCGCATCACGGGCTTTCAGGGCGCGCTGAGTTCGCGCGCGACCTTCGAGCAGATGACCATCTCCGATGACGAGGGCGTGTGGCTGCGCATCGAGGGGGCGGCGATGCAATGGAACCGCTCCGCCCTGTTCCAGCGCCGGATCGAGATTGCCGAACTGTCCGCCCGCCGCATCACCGTGCTGCGCCCGCCGCAGTCACAGCAGCGCGAGGAACTGGTGCCGCAGACGCGCTTCGAGTTGCCGGAGCTTCCGGTCTCGGTCGCGCTCGACACGCTGCAGGTGGAAGAAGTGGTTCTGGCCGAGGCCCTGCTGGGCGAGGAATTGCGCGCGCGCGTCACCGGCACCGCGCAACTGGCCGACGGCGCGGGCAATGCCCGGCTCTCGATCACCCGGCTGGGCGACATCGCGGGCCGGTTCGAACTGGATGGCGCCTTCTCGAACGAAACCCGCATCCTGCGGCTGGATCTCGAGGCCGAGGAAGACCCGGGCGGGCTGGCGGTCCGTCTGCTCGACATTCCCGGTGCGCCTTCGGTGCGGCTCGATATCGAGGGCGAAGGCCCGGTCGAGACCTTCGCCGCCGATATCGCGCTGGCGACCGATGGCGCGCCGCGCGTGCTGGGCCGGTTCGAGTTGCAGACCGCCCTGCCCGGGGTCGCGCAGGCCGTGCGGCTGGATCTGGGTGGCGACCTGCGCCCGCTGCTGCAATCCGATTTCCATCCGTTCTTTGGCGCCGACAGCCGTTTCCAGGCGCAGGCGCAGCGCTTCGAGGACGGACGGCTGACGCTGGATGAACTCGAGATCCGCACCGACATGCTGGGTCTGCGCGGGCGTATGGCGCTGGGCGCGGACGGGCTGCCCGAACTGATCGACCTGCGCGGCGAGGTGGCCGCGCGTGACGGCTCGCGCGTGCTTCTGCCGGTGCCGGGTGCCCGCACCAGCATCGAGCAGGCCGAATTGCGGCTCGCCTTCGATGCCTCCGTGAACGAGGACTGGGAACTGGTGCTCGACCTGCTGGGCTTCGACAATGAGGAATTTCAGGTCGAATCGCTGTTCGTGAACGGTCTGGGGCGGATTTCCTCGCAGGCATTCGGTGAGGATCTCGACGTGGTCGATGCGCTGATCGACTTCGCCGCGCTGGGCGTGCGCGCGCGCGACCCGGGCCTGTCCGAGGCGCTTGGCCCCGCGGTCAGCGGCTCGCTGTCGCTGATCTGGCGCGAGGACCGCCCGCTCCTGCTGCCGGGATTCCTGCTCGAGGGGCGCGATTATGCGCTCAATGGCCGCGCGCGGCTGGATGACGGGGTGGTGCTGGCCAATGTGCAGGCAGAGTTCCGCGACGTGGCGCGGCTGTCGCTGCTGGCGGGGCGTCCGCTCTCGGGGGCAGTGCGCGCGCAGGTCGATGCCACGCTCGGTCCCGAACGCGATCGCTTCCTGCTGGCCGCCGAGATCTCGGGGCAGGATCTGACGCTCGACCAGCCCGAACTGGACCGTCTGCTTTCGGGGCGCAGCCAGATCACGGTGGATGCGCACGGGGCCGATGGCGTGATCGACCTGCGCAGGCTCGAAGCCACGGCAGCAACCCTGCGCGCTGACCTGCGCGGCACCTTGTCCTCCGAGGACATCGACCTGTCGGGCGAGGTCGATTTCGCGGATCTTTCCGTCCTTGGCGGCGATTTCGGTGGCGCGCTGGATGCACGGCTCACCCTGCGCGGCGCGCCCGAACGCGAGCGGCTGCGGGTCGATGCGGTGGCGCGCAACCTGACAGTCGGTCAGCCCGATGCCAACCGCCTGCTGCGCGGCGAGACCCGGCTGGCACTGGCCGGACAGCGCGACGCGCTGGCCTTTGACCTGAGCGCGCTGGAATTGCGCAACAGCGCGCTGCAGCTGGATGCCGAGGGCCGCTTCGACCCCGGCGCCTCGCGGCTGGAGGCGGATCTCGCCCTGCCCAGCCTTGCCGCGCTGCGCCCCGGATTCGGGGGCAGCCTGCAAGGCACCCTGCGCCTGAACGAAGAGGGGGAGACCCGGCGCCTCGCGCTCGACGCCAGCGGCCAGAGCCTGCGAATCGGGGTGGCCCCGGTGGACGCGCTGCTGGCCGGGCGGCACGAGCTGAGCCTGCGCGCGACCCAGCGCCCCGATGCGATCCTGCTGGAGTCGCTGCGGTTGAACGGGCCGCAACTGGCGGCCTCGGTCACCGGCCGGATCGTCGAGGGGCGGCCCGCGCTGGAGCTTGAGGCGCGGCTTGCCAATCTGGCCACGCTCGCGCCCGGCATCGCCGGGGCGGTCACGCTGGCGGGCACGGCGCGCGGGCAGGCGGATGGCTATGTGCTCGATCTGTCGCTGGCCGGTCCTGCGGGCGCGCAGGCACGCGTCAGCGGCAGCATCGACAATGATCTGCGCGGCAACCTGCGCGCCGAGGGCAGCACCGATCTGGCCCTCATCAACCCCAGGTTAGAGCCGCGCTCGATCCAGGGGCCGGTGCGATTCGAGGCCAGCCTGAACGGCCCGCTCGCGCTCGCCTCGATCACCGGCACCGCCGAGGGCAGCGGGCTGACCCTCGTCGCCCCGCAACAGAACCTGCGGCTGATCGACATTGCCGCGCAGGCGCAGCTTTCCGGCGGGCAGGCGACTGTCAATCTGCGCGGAAATGCCGCCTCGGGTGGCAGTTTCGGGCTTGAGGGCAGCATCGGCCTGGGCGCGGCGATGACCGCCAGTCTGCGCGCCCAGATCGACCGGCTGCGGATCGTCGATCCGCAACTGTTCGAGACCGAGGTTTCTGGAACGCTGGGCATATCGGGCAACCTGGCGCGCGGGCCGTCCATTTCGGGCGATCTGGTGCTTGACCGCAGCGAATTGCGCATCCCGCGCGTCGGACTGGCCAGCCGGGGCTATATCCCGCCCGATATCCGCCATCTGGGCGAAAACCCCGGCGCGCGCGAAACGCGCGACCGTGCGGGCATCTTCGCGGGCCAGACGCATGGGCGCACCCGCTTTCCGGCCTCGCTCGACATCAGCATCGACGCGCCCAGCCGGATCTTCATTCGCGGGCGGGGGCTTGATGCCGAGCTCGGCGGCAGCCTGCGCCTGACCGGCACGACGGCGGATGTCATCCCCATCGGCCAGTTCGGGCTGATCCGCGGGCGGCTGGACCTGCTGGGCAACCGCTTCACGCTGAACGAGGGCTTCGCCAGCCTTCAGGGCGACCTTGTGCCCTTCGTGCGGCTGGTGGCCTCGACCGAGCGCGAGGGCGTAACGGCGCGGATCGTGTTGCAGGGACGCGCCGACGCACCCGAGATCGTATTCGAATCAACCCCCGAACTGCCGCAGGAGGAAATCGTCTCGCTGCTGCTGTTCGGGCGCGGTTTCGAGACACTCTCGCTGTTTCAGGCCGCGCAGCTCGCCTCGTCGCTGGCCACGCTCACCGGGCGCAGCGAAGGCATCATGGAACGGCTGCGGCGCAATATCGGCCTGGATGACCTCGACGTGCGCACTGGCGATGATGGCGAAACCTCGGTGCGGCTGGGCCGCTACCTGACCGAGAATGTCTATACCGATGTCGAGGTCAGCCCGCAGGGACGCAGCGAGGCGTCCATCAATATCGACCTCTCGCCCTCGCTGACCGCACGGGGCCGGGTTGATACCCAGGGTCGCGCCAGTGTAGGGCTGTTCTTCGAACGCGATTACTGAGGGGGGGCGCAGCATGGCGGACATGGCAGGAAAGGTGGTGCTGATCACCGGCGCAAGCCGAGGGATCGGCGCCGAAGCGGCACGCGCCTTTGTCGCGGCTGGTGCGCAGGTCGGCATTGCCGCGCGCTCGGAGCAGGCGCTGGACGCGCTCGCGCAGGAAACGGGCGCCCTGCCGCTTGCCTGCGACGTGGCCGATTTCGGCGCGCTGGCGGATGCCGTGGCGCAGATGCGCGAGCGATTCGGCAGGCTGGATGTGCTGGTCAACAATGCCGGCATCATCGAGCCGATCGCCCCCCTGGCCGAGGCTGACCCCGACGCCTTCGGCGCGCTGATCGACATCAACCTCAAGGGCGTGTTCCACGGGATGCGCGCCGCATTGCCGGTGATGATGGCGCAGGGCGCGGGCACGATCATCACCGTCGGCTCGGGCGCGGCCCACAACCCGCTCGAGGGCTGGGGCGCCTATTGCGCCGCCAAATCCGCTGCCTGGATGCTGACCCGCGTGGCCGATATCGAGGCGCGCGGGCGCGGCGTGAGGGTGATGAGCCTCTCGCCCGGCACTGTGGCCACCGACATGCAGCGCACCATCCGCGACAGTGGCATCAACGCGGTCGCCAGGCTGGACTGGTCGGCGCATATCCCGCCCGACTGGCCTGCCCGCGCGCTGGTCTGGATGTGCAGCGCCGATGCAGAGCCATGGGTGGGCCGCGAGGTGTCGCTGCGCGACGAGTCCATCCGCAAGCGGTTGGGTCTGGGCGCATGATCCGTGTGGCCGAAGAGCGTGGCATCTGGACCCTGACGCTCGACCGCCCCGACAAGGCCAATTCCCTGACCGCCGCCATGCTGGAGGGGTTGATCGACGCGGTCGCCCGCGCCGAAGCCGCCGGCGCGCGCGCCGTCATCGTCACCGGCACGGGCCGCGTGTTCAGCGCCGGCGCCGATCTGGACGAGGCCCGCGCCGGGCTCGCGACCTCGCCGCTATGGGAAGCGCTTTCGGGCCGGATCGCGGCGCTGCCCTGCCTGAGCATCGCCGCGCTCAACGGCACGCTGGCCGGGGGGGCTTTCGGCATGGCGCTGGCCTGCGACCTGCGGCTGGCCGTCCCCGAGGCGCGATTCTTCTACCCGGTGATGAAACTGGGTTTCCTGCCGCAACCCTCCGACCCGGCGCGCATGGCCGCGCTGATCGGCCCCGCGCGCGCCAAGATGATCCTGATGGCAGGCGCAAGGGTCGAGGCCCCCGAGGCGCTGGGCTGGGGGCTGGTGGACCGGCTCTGCCCGGCGGACGCGCTGATGGCCGAGGCGCTGGCCCTCGCCGCGGATGCCGCCGGGGCCAGTGGCGCGCATGTGGCTGCGATCAAACGTCTCATCCCCACCGGTCAGGCTATGCAGGGCGCATCCGGGCGCGTAGACTGATGCGCATGACCCGCCCGCTGCCCCTCATCCTCTCGCTTGCGCTGGCGCTGATCGTCGGCGCCGGCAGCCTGACGCAGGCGCTGGCGCGGCATCAGGCCCACGGGGCCGAAACGCTGGTCATCTGCACGGGCTACGGGCTGGTGCGGATCACCATCGATGCCGAGGGCAACCCGGTCGAGCAGACCCTGCCCTGCCCCGATTGCGTGCTGGGCATGATGGCCACCCTTGCCCAGGGCACCGGGCTGGCGCCGCCGGTCACGCTCGTGGCGCTTGCATATCCGGCTGGCGCGGCACCCTTGCGTCGCGCCGCGCCGGTTCCCTGGCCGCAAAGCCGCGCGCCACCGCATCCTGTCTGACCCCTCATCGCTTATGACACCCGGACAAGGATAGCTGACATGACACGTTTTCTTCTTCCGGCAGCTTTCGCTGCCGCCTTCGCCCTGCCCGCCGCTGCCTGCGACGGGCTCGAGATCACCGATCCCTATGCCCGCGCCTCCAGCATCATGGCGCAATCGGGCGCGGCCTTCATGGAACTGGTCAACCGGGGCGACGCCGAATGCCGCCTGATCGGCGCGCGTTCGGATGTCGCCCGGCGGGTCGAACTGCACACCCATGTCGAGGATGACCAGGGCGTGATGCGCATGCTCGAGGTCGAGGGCGGCTTCACGATCCCGGCCGGGGGCGCGCACAGCCTCGAGCGTGGCGGCGACCATGTCATGTTCATGGGGTTGACCCGTCCGCTGGCGCAGGGCGACGAGCTTGCGCTGGTGCTGGTCTTCGACGGGGCCGATGACATGGAAATCATCGTGCCGGTCGATCTGGAGCGGATGCCGGCGCATGGCCACGGACAGTCGCATGACCATGGCCACAGCCACGGCCACGGGCACTCGCGGAACTGACCCGATCACCGCGCGGGGCCGCGCCAGCGGCCCCGCCCCCAACAGGACAGGCCATGACGACCTTGGCGCCACGCCTCCTGTTCGTCTGCCTTGGCAATATCTGCCGCTCGCCGCTGGCCCATGGCGTGTTCCGCGACCGGGCCGCAGGCACGGATTTCGACCACTTCGGCCTGATCCTCGCGATGGACCGCAGCACCCTGCGCCACCTCGCGGCGCCGCGCCCGGCTGCGGCTGTTCCTGCACCCCGACATGGCCGATATGCCCGCGCCTGTCTCGACGGACGCTTCGCAAGCACGCGCGACCTGATTGGAGTTGGGGTTGGGGTTGGGGTTGACCGGCGGATCACCGAATTGCGCGCCACCCCAAGGGGCGGAGCCGACGCCCGTAGGGTGGGTGCTTCGCACCCACCATCCACGCTCAGTCCGTGACCAGCATATACCCCGCGCCCCGCACGGTCTGCAGATGACGCGGCAGCTTGGGGTCGCGTTCCAGCTTGCGGCGCAGCCGGGTGATCTGAACATCGACCGCGCGCTCCTGGCCCACGCTGCCGCCATGCGCGGCCCGGTCGCGGCCCAGATGATCGACCAGTTCCTCGCGCGTGATCACCTCGCCCGGATGCTGGCAGAACAGCCGCATCAGCGTTGCCTCGGTCTGGGTCAGCCGCACCGGCGTGTCGCCGCGCCGCAACTCGCCGCGCTCGATGTCATAGCGCAGCGGGCCAAGAACCAGCACCTGCGGCAGTACCGGCGTGGGCTCGCGCCGGGGCGTCCGGCGCAGGATGGCGGTGATGCGCAGCAGCAATTCGCGCGGCTCGAAGGGCTTGGGCAGATAGTCATCGGCACCGGCCTCGAAACCGGCGATCCGGTCCTCGGCCTCGCCCCGCGCGGTCAGCAGCAGCACCGGCGTGCTCCCCGCGTCCCTGATATGCCGGGTCAGCGTGACGCCATCCTCGCCCGGCATCATCACGTCAAGCACGATCAGGTCGAAGACCAGCCCGTGCAGCAGCCGTCGCGCCTGGGCGGCATCGCGCGCAGTCGTCACCAGATACCCGTTGCGCAGCAGGTATTTCTGCAACAGCATGCGGATCCGGTCATCATCATCGACCACCAGCAGATGGGGTCCGGTCTCGGTGCTCGGCTCCGGGCTCATCCGCGCCGGTCCTTCAGGCCTGCATAGTGACGGCGGATCTCGTCATCCATCATTGCCTCCAGCACCTGGCGAAAACCGGCCACGGCCTGCGGCCCGGCGGCGCGATAGGCTGCGCGCATCCGTTCGCGTTGCGCCTCTGACAGCGCGCGTTCCAGCGTGTGCCCGGCCTCGGTCAGGTAGAGGTTGCGCTCGCGCCGGTCCCTGCGCCCGATCCGGCTTTCGACCAGACCATCCTCGATCAGCGTGCGCAGCACCCGGTTGAGCGATTGCTTGGTCACCCCCAGCAGCGCCAGCAGGTTGTTCACGGTCGTGCCGTTCGTGCGGTTGATGAAATGCAGCGCGCGGTGATGGGCGCGGCCATAGCCATGGTCTTCGAGAATCCGGTCGGGATCGGCGGTAAAGCCGCGATAGGCAAAGAACATCGCCTCGATTCCCTTGCGCAACTGCTCGTCGGTCAGGAACAGCAGGTTCTCGCCGCCGATCGTGCTGGTGCCGCCTTCTGCCATCACTGTCCTCCTGACAGGGATCATTTTATGTCAGCCTTGTTGACATTCCAAGTGCGAATTGCTAGCGATTCGGGCGAATTTGCGAAAGATCATGTCCGAAACGGACCTATTTTGCGCAATATCTGTAAACTGCGGGTTAGAGGAGGCAATCATGGCCGGCGCGTATGATGACAGGGACGGACAGATCTGGATGGATGGCAGGCTGGTGCCCTGGCGCGAGGCGAATATCCACATCCTCAGCCATGCGCTGCATTATGCCTCGTCCGTGTTCGAGGGCGAGCGCTGCTACTCGGGCAAGATCTTCAAGAGCCGCGAGCATTCCGCACGGCTGCTGGAATCGGGCAACCTGCTGGACATGCCCATCCCCTGGACGGTCGATCAGATCGAGGCGGCCAAGGCCGAGGTGCTGGCGGCCAACAATCTCACCGATGCCTATCTGCGCGCGGTCGCCTGGCGCGGCGCGGGCGAGGATATGGGCGTGGCGGCCCGGCGCAACCCGGTGCGGCTGGCCATCGCGGCCTGGGAATGGGGCGCCTATTACGGCGATGCGAAATGGCAGGGCGCCAAGCTCGACATCGCCAGATGGCGCCGCCCCTCCCCCGAGACCATCCCGACCGCGGCCAAGGCCGCCGGGCTCTACATGATCTGCACCATGTCCAAGCACGCCGCCGAAGAAAAGGGCTGCTCGGATGCGCTGTTCATGGATTACCGCGGCTATGTCGCCGAGGCGACCGGCGCCAATGTCTTCTTCGTCAAGGATGGCGAGGTGCATACCCCGATCCCCGATGCCATCCTCAACGGCATCACGCGCCAGACCGTGATCGCCATGCTGCGCGACATGGGGATCACAGTGCATGAACGCTACATCCTGCCCGAGGAACTGGCCACGTTCAGCGAATGCTGGCTGACCGGCACCGCCGCCGAGGTGACACCCGTGGGCCAGATCGGCGAGCATCATTTCCAGGTCGGCCAGATGACGCGCAACGTGGCCGAAAGCTACGAGGCGCTGGTGCGCGCCTGACCCCTTCGCCGCCGCGCCCCGCCGCCCGGTCGATTGTCCCGCCAGAAGCTCCCCGCGCGCCCCGCAATGCAGGCGCGTGGGGCGGCCTTGCGGGGCTTTCCCGCCGCCGCGCCCGTTCCGGGTATCCGGAAGGCCATGGGTCAAGCACCCCCATCGGGAAAGGTCGCTGACCAGAATGGCGTCGATCTGTCGTGCCGGCGCCAGATCAGGCGCCCGGTCACCTGCACTGCCGAGAAAAAGTACCCCGCCGTGCTCCGAATTCCGCTAGGCTCGTATCGGCAGCAGGAGAAAGAGATGCGCGAGACGGACAATGACTGGAACATCATAGCAGAGCACAATCCTTTCTTTGGAGTCCTCGCCAATGCGGAATACCTTGGCAAGGATCTGCCGCCTGAAAAAAAAGCCCGGTTCTATGAAAGCGGCCGGGTGGATATCGCCTTCACACTTGATGTGGCCAGGCGCCATTTCGGCGTCGTTCCGCGCTTTGGCCGGGCGCTCGATTTCGGGTGTGGCGTAGGGCGCCTGACAAAGGCCATGGCAGAGCATGCCGATGCGGTCACGGGCGTTGATATTTCCGAACATATGATCGAGGTCGCGCGCCGGAACGTGAGCGGCGAACATGTGGAATTCAGGCCGGCCTTGCCGGAGGGTCCGTTCAACTGGATCAACTCTCACATGGTCTTTCAGCACATACCGCCCGGACGCGGAATCGGCATCCTGCGCGATCTTCTGGATCTGGCGGCACCGGGTTGCTTTGTCACCATCCAGCTGCCGTTCTATCGCGACCGCAGTTTCTTTCAGCAGACCATGGAAAAGATCGACGCGGTCGCCTTCGACGGCTCGCGCATCGATGTCATTGCCCGGAGCCAGCATTCAGAGGGCACAATGCTGATGTTCGACTATCCATGGCCGCAGGTCTATGCCGCATTCGTCGATCGCGGCTTTACCAACATACATATGATCCACACCAACCATGGCGGTGTCCACGGCGCATGGATGTTCTCGACCCGGGATTGACCGCCGAATGCCCGGTGCTTCAGGGCTGCCCTCCGGACAGGCGGCGCCAGATTCCGCGCCGCGGCGGGGGCGCAAGCAGCTCCTCGTCCAGAAGCACGCCGCGCGCCAGCGCGCTGGCCTCGACCGCCGCGCGCAGCGAACGGTTGCGCGCCAGCAGCCGCTTGAATCGGGTCTCGTCCAGTGTCAGCAGCGTGCAATGGCTGATCGCGCTGACCATGGCGCTGCGCGGCTTGCGGGTCAGCATGCCGATATGGCCGAAGAACTCGCCGCTGCCGAAGCGCTGTTTCTGGCCCTTGCGCTCCATCTCGACCGCGCCCGAGGCGATGAAATAGACCCGCCGCGCAACCTCGCCCTTGCGGATCAGGATCGTGCCGGGCTCGACATGCAGCGTGCGCAGCGCGCGCGACAGCTGGCGGCGCTGCCGGTCGCTCATGCCCTCGAACAGCGGAAAGGCGCGCAGGAAGGCGTCGCGCTGCAACGCGAAATCCAGCGGTGGCCGCGCCTCCAGCCTGTTGCGCTGCGCATTCAGCCTGTTGCGCAGGGTGGAATAAAGCTCGCGGCTGATCAGCCCGTCCCCGAACAGGGTCTCGTATTCGCGTTCCTCCAGCCGCAGCGAAGTGCGTCGTATGAAGCGGCGCTTGATCTCCTCGGCATAGCCCGGATATTGCAGCTGCAACCCGTCCAGCGCCGCGTCGGTCTCTTCCTCGCGCCGACGCAGCAATTCGTGCAGCAGGTCGGCCACGCGGCGGCCATGGATGCGCCGGATCTTGCCGTCGATATAACCGTGAAGCTCGCGCATGATCAGCCGCTGATTGAGCAGGATCTCGAACCGCTCGGCGGTCATCTGCTCCAGCGGCCCGGACCAGCGCAGCCAGTTGTGCATCCAGACCGCCAGCCGATAGGCGCGGCCATAGCCCAGCGCGCGGCGCGCGGCGATGCGGTAGTCATTGCGCCCCCCGCCTCGCGTCTGCTCGATCAGCCGGTCCACATCCGTCAGCATCCGGTCCACCAGTCGCATGGAAAAGATCTGCTGGCGCAGATTCTCGATGATGAGGTCGCGCTCGCGCCCCGCCAGCGCGACCAGACCCAGCGTGACGCGCTCGCGGTCGGGGATTTCCTCGGCGGTCTCGGCCAGTTCCACGGCCGTATCCAGCCGCTGGGCAAAGCGCTTGGCCTCCGAGCGGATCACCTCCTGTGGCAGCTTGTAGTCGCGCATGGTCTCGGCGATGTCCTCGCGGACATTCTGCAACGCCACGGCGATGACCTGATGCGACAGCGCCTGATCCAGCCGCGGCAGCCGATCAAGCCCCAGCCGCGCGATGACGAAGCGCAGCGTCGTGCCCTGCACCAGCAGCGTGAACAGCGTGAAGCCCGTGGCAAGGATGCCGACCTCGCGCTTGATCGCGGGCGGCACCAACGCGCTCTCGGTCACGGCCAGCGCCAGCGCCAGTGTGACCGCGCCGCGCAACCCCCCCCAGAGGATGGCGGCGCGATAGGTCGGCTCCACCGCGGGCGATAGGCTCAGCCGCGCCAGCAGCGGCAGCATCCCCCAGAGCATGACCGCGCGCGCGGCAAAGGCCGCAAGGATGATGATCCCGATCAGGTAGAGGTCGCTCAGCAGCAGATCACCCATCAGCCGCGGGATCAGCAGCGCCGCCAGGATGAAGATCAGCGCCCCCGCCCAGTAGGCCAGCACCTCCCAGACCTCGCGCAGATAGGCCCAGCTTGCCGGTGTCAGCCGCCCCGGTCCGATCAGGTTCAGCGTCAGCCCCGCCGTCACCACCGCAATCACGCCCGAGGTCTGCAACACCTGTTCGGCAATGATATAGGTCAGATAGGGCAGCGCCACGCTGATCGAGACCTGCGCGCGCGGAAAGGTCGGGATGACGGCCATCAGCGCCGTGGCCACCCGCGCAAGCCCCAGCCCCAGCACGACCCCGCCCAGCACCAGCCACGGAAAGATGACGATCGCATCCTGCAACGACGGGTCAGGCACGCCCAGTTGCACGAAGGTCAGGAAAAACCCGAACAGCGCGATGGCCGCCGCGTCATTGAGCAGCGATTCGCCCTCCACGATGCGGGTCAGGCGCTGCGGGGCGGCGATGTTGCGAAAGATGCCCACGACGGCAGAGGGGTCGGTGGTCGAGACAATGGCCCCGATCAGCAGGCAGGCGGCGAGCGGCAGGGTCGTGAACGGGGTCAGCGCATAGCCGATGACCGCCGTGGCCACCACCACCGCGCCCACGGCCATCACCAGGATCGGTACCCAGTCATCCAGCATCCGCCGTGCATTGACCATCAGCGCCACCTGGAACAGCAGCGTCGGCAGCAGCACATAGAGAAAGATGTTCGAGCGGATCGGCAGTTCCAGGAACCGGCGCACCACCGGGTTCAGGGCATCGCCCAGGTCGCTCGACAGCAGCGTCAGCGCCCCCGCGCCGATGATCGCGCCGACAATCGCAAGGCTTACCGTGAACGGCAGCCGCAACCGCTCGGAAAGCGGCTCGGAAATGCCGATCACGATGAAGAGGATCGCCAGCGCGGCGACCAGCGCAATGATGTCCATGTCCGAAGTATAGGCAGGGTTTTTCGTGAACAGAACGGCCTGGCCGCGTTTTTCCGGGCTTTTGCCGTTTATTCCGCCGCCAGTGGCAGGGCAGGAGCCGCCTCGTCCCCGATCCGCGCGAGTCTGGGCACGATCATGTCCATCAGCTTCTGGAATTGCGCGAAATCGGCACTGGGTTCGACCCGGCGCTCATCCATGTAGAGGCTGCGGTCGATCTCGATCTGGATGGCATGCTGCCCGATCGAAGGCATCCCGTAACGCTGTGCGATATAGGCCCCGGCAAAGGGCGAATTGCGCGCGACCCGCAGCCCGGCATCGGCAAAGATGCGCGCCACGGAGTCCGCGATTTCGGGATGGGCAGCGGCGCCGAAACGGTCGCCCAGCACGATATCGGGGCGCAATGTGGTGTGCTGGCCGTTCATGCTGACCGCGTCGCGCGGCATGGAATGCATGTCCAGCAGGATGGCGCGCCCGAAAAGCTGGCGCTGCGCGACCATCACCTCGGTCAGCTTGTCGTGATAGGGCTGCCAGTAGCGGCTGATGCGCTCGCTGGCCTCGGCACGGCTGATCTTGCCGCGATAGATCGCCCGCCCGCCCGCGACCACGCGCGGAATCACCCCCAGACCCGAGGCAATGCGCGGGTTCAGCCCGCGCATGGAAATCCCCGCGATCAGCGCCGGGTCGAGTTCCGTGGCCGCGCGGTTGAAATCGACATAGGCGCGGGGCACGCGCCCGGTCAGCACCGGTGCCCCTGCCTGCGGCGCGCTGCGCAGGAAATGATCGACAAAGGCATCTTCCGACGACCGCAGCGTGCGATGGTCCAGCATCGAGGCAGCCAGGAAACCGGCCGGATAGTCGCGCCCGCTATGCGGCGAGGCGAAGACCACGGCACTGCCGGGCATTGCGGGGGCGAGATAGTCGTAAGCGTGCATTCCGGCCTGTCTTTTTCTTTTCATATACCGCAGCGGGGCGCGATTGCAAAAGCCCTTGATCATGGCGGCGACTCTATTTATAGACCGGCAGCAATGACGCGGTCGTGGCCCGCGTCCCTTTTCGTTTGGGGTCCGGTCACGATCTGCTCAGGGCGCGTAGCTCAGTGGTAGAGCACTACGTTGACATCGTAGGGGTCACAAGTTCGAACCTTGTCGTGCCCACCATTCACCCCTGTCGGCTGGCAGGACAACCCGCAACGGCGCTTGCCGCGCCGCGATGATGGAGAAGACCGATGAAGGTCAGAAATTCGCTCCGGTCGCTCAAGAGCCGCCACCGCGATTGTCAGATCGTGCGCCGCAAGGGCCGGGTCTATGTGATCAACAAGACGCAGAAGAAGTTCAAGGCCCGCCAGGGCTGAGACGCTTCGCGCGCAGCAATGACACCCGCCCCGGGGCCTGCCCCGGGGCGTTTTCGTCTGCGCGCCCCGGATGTCGGCGCCTGTGCAGCATGCCGGTGCGGGCGCGGGCGCGTTGCCCCGAAATCCCCCCGCGCCCCATGCGCAACGGCATGGCGCCCGCCGCATGAAGCACGCGGGGTGCCCCCTCCCGCCTGCAAGACCCGCCGCCGCCGCCAGCCCCGTCCGCGCGCCTTGTGGCCGTCAGCCCGCAACGGCCATGCCGCAACCGAATGACAGCGCCGGCGTGACCCTGCGCCGGTCGCATCACCCGCCTGCGAATCCGCAGCGGGTGACGCCGCGTTGTGCGTGACAGACAGGCCGGGGCAGGCTTATCTCGGCCCATGCCGCGCAGGAGGACCCGATGCCCTATCCCCATATGCTCAGCCCGCTCGATCTGGGCTTCATCACGCTGAAGAACCGCGTGCTGATGGGCTCCATGCATACCGGGCTGGAAGAGCGCGGCGACTGGGCGCGCGTGGCCGCCTATTACGCCGAGCGCGCGCGCGGCGGGGTCGGGCTGATCGTCACTGGCGGCATGGCCCCCAACCCCGAGGGCGGTGTCTTTCCCGGCGCGGCCGGGCTCTATACCGACCAGGACATCGCCAGTCACCGGCTGGTCACGGATGCTGTCCATGATGCCGGTGGCAGGATCGCCATGCAGATCCTGCATGCGGGCCGCTATGCCTATGGCCCCGATTGCGTGGCCCCCTCGGCCATCAAGTCGCCCATCTCGCCCTTCAGGCCGCGCGCACTCGACGAGGACGGCATCGAGAAGCAGATCGCCGATATGGTCACTGCCGCCGAGCGCGCGCGCGCGGCAGGCTATGACGGGGTCGAGGTGATGGGCTCGGAAGGGTATTTCATCAACCAGTTCCTCTGTGCCGCCACCAATCACCGCACCGACCGCTGGGGCGGCTCCTACGCGAACCGTATGCGCCTGGCCGTCGAGATCGTGCGCCGTGTGCGCGAAGCGGTCGGGCACGATTTCATCCTGATCTACCGCATCTCGCTGATTGACCTCGTGCCCGGCGGGCAGCGCTTTGACGAGGTCACGCAACTGGCCCGCGCCATCGAGGACGCGGGCGCCAGCATCCTGAACACCGGCATCGGCTGGCACGAGGCCCGCGTGCCCACCATCGCCACCTCTGTGCCGCGCGCGGGCTGGGCCTGGGTCACGCGCAAGCTGATGGGCAAGGTCGCCATCCCGCTGATCACCTCCAACCGCATCAACACGCCCGAGGTGGCCGAGGAACTGCTCGCGGGCGGGGCCGCCGACATGGTGTCCATGGCGCGGCCCTTCCTCGCGGACCCGGAATTCGTGCTCAAGGCCGCCGAGGGCCGCGCGGCCCAGATCGCGCCCTGCATCGCCTGCAACCAGGCCTGTCTCGACCATACCTTCCAGGGCAAGGTCTCGTCCTGCCTCGTCAACCCGCGCGCCTGCTTCGAGACCGAACTGACCTACACGCCCACGGGCACGCCCCGGCGTATCGCTGTCGTGGGCGCCGGGCCTGCCGGGCTGATGGCGGCGCTGGTCGCCGACCAGCGCGGCCATGACGTCACCCTGTTCGAGGCCGACAGCCGCATCGGCGGGCAACTCAACATGGCGCGCGTCATCCCCGGCAAGGAGGAGTTTCACGGGCTGGTCGAGTGGTTCGCGGGCCAGCTGGAGCGTTCGGGCGTCACGCAGACCCTTGGCACCCGCGCCACGCCCGAAATGCTCGCCCCCTTCGACGAGGTCATCATCGCCACCGGGGTCACGCCGCGTGACCCGCAGATCGCGGGCCAGGACGCGCCCCATGTCCTGCGCTATACCGATGTGCTGCGCGGCGGGGCCGAAGTGGGCCGGCGCGTGGTCGTGGTGGGGGCCGGGGGGATCGGATTCGACGTGTCGGAATACCTTGCCCATGACGGCCACAGCCCGACCGAGGATCTGGCGCTGTGGCAAAAGGAATGGGGCGTGGCGGACCCGGAAGAGTCTCCGGGGGGCCTTGCTCCGCAAGGCCCCGATCCTGCCCCGCCTGCCCGTGCGGTCACACTGGTCCAGCGCAGGCCCGGCAAGCCAGGCAAGGGGCTGGGCAAGACCACCGGCTGGATTCACCGCGCCGCACTGGCCGCCAAGGGGGTGCAGATGCTGGGCGGGCTGGAATACCGCCGCATCACCGGGGCCGGGCTGGTCGTCGGGCGCGACGGGCAGGAAGAGACGCTCGAGGCCGATACCATCGTGCTGTGCACCGGGCAGGAGCCACTGCGCGACCTGCTCGAGGGGCTGGCCGGTTCGGGCAAGAGCGTGCATGTCATCGGCGGGGCGGATGTGGCGGCCGAACTTGACGCCAAGCGCGCCATCGACCAGGGCGCAAGGCTGGCCGCGCGGCTGTAACGCGGGCGCCGGAAGGGTGGGTGAATCACCCACCCTACGACGGGCGCGCGCCAGTTCCACCCCCGGCTACCGGTCGTGCAGCATCCGGCCCGATGCGACAGGCGCGCTCAGGTTCTCGGGCATGGTCAGCGACGCCACCTGTTCGGCAATCGGCCTGACCGAAAGCGGATGCGTGGCGCCCGAATACGTCTCGGGCTTGCCCAGGGGCTGCCATCTCTCCTGATGATAGACCTCCAGCGCCGAGAACCGCGCCTTGTAGTTCATCTTGGGGCTCCCCGGCACCCAGTAGCCCAGATAGACATAGGGCAGGCCCAGCCGGCGCGCCAGCGCCACCTGGTCGAGAATCATGTAGCTGCCCAGCGACTGCCCGGCCAGCGCCGGCTCGAAGAAGGAATACACCAGGCTCAGCCCGTCATCGAGCACATCGGTCAGGCAGACCGCCTGCAGGCTGCCCCGCCCCTGCCCCGCCGGGTCGAGATATTCCAGCACCCGCGTGCGCACGGGCGTCTCCTCGACCATGGCGGCGAATTCGAACACATCCATATCCGCCATGCCGCCATCGGCATGACGCGAATCCAGATAGCGGCGGAACAGGTCGAACTGCTCTTCGGTCGCCCAGGCGCTGGTGACCTTGCGGCGCAGATACCGGTTGCGGCGCAGTACGCGCCGCTGAGATTTCGACGGTGCGAAATCCGCCACCCGGATCCGCGCCGACAGGCACGCGCAGCAATCGGCGCAGGATGGGCGATAGAGCACGTTCTGCGACCGCCGGAAGCCCTGCTTGGACAGCGAGTCATTCATCGCCTCGGCCTGATCGCCCTGCAGCGCGGTGAACAGCTTGCGCTCCATCCTTCCCGCCAGATAGGGGCAGGGCTGCGGGGCAGTCACATAGAACTGCGGGATCGTCGGCAGGGAGTGGCGCATCGTGCTCGTCTCGGGAAAAAGGCTCGAAGCCGCAGACTAGCAAGGCTTTTCCCTTTCGCCAAGGGGTCTGTCCATGCCCTATTCCGGCGCGATCCGGTGCAGCATGGTCGTGCCCGTCATCATGTCGTTCACGCCCTGCCGGTAGGGTGTGACCAGGATCATCACGATCGAGGCGATCTGCACCGGCACCACCGCCCACTGGCCGGCATGGATGGCACTATAGGCGAAGGCCGTCATCGGGTCGGGCGCGCGCCCGTCAAGGCCGCGCCATTTCAGCGCCGTCATCATCATGCCCAGAGTCGCCCCGTAGCGCGACAGCATGACCGTGCGATAGGCGATCGACACGACCACATAGAACAGCGGCAGGAAAAGGGTGGCGATGAACAGCGTCAAGGCCAGCGCAACCAGCGTCAGCACCAGTGTCACCAGCAGGTCCACCAGCCAGGCCAGCGCGCGCTTGAGCGGTACGTCCTGATAGAATTCGGGCTGCACTTCGGGGTCGGGCAGGCTCATTCGGTGAACTCCGCAACCGTCGCGCGCGCAAGCGCAACAAGCGCGCGCGGGTCGATCGAAAAGACATGGCGAGGCGTGCCCGCGGCGGCCCAGACCAGCGGAAAGTCCAGCAGCCGCGGGTCCATCCAGGTGGGCGAGGGGGTCAGATGCCCCACGGGCGAGACCCCGCCGATGGCAAAACCGGTCGTGGCGCGCACCATATCGGCATCTGCCCGCCCCAGCGCCTCGCCCGCCAGCGCCGACGCCTTGTCCGCGCAGATGCGATTGCCGCCCGCAGCCAGGAACAGCCGGATCGCACCCGTCTGCTCACCTGCAAAGATGATCGACTTCACGATCTGGTCAATCTCGCAGCCACAGGCGCGCGCGGCCAGTTCCGCCGTGCGGCTCTCACCGGGTTCCGCAATCGTGTCCGGCAGCCCCGCATCACGCAGGGCGCGGGCCACGCGCTTGACGGATTTACTCACGAGTCCCGCTTTCGGTCACAATACGACATGACTGCACCTCTCGCCTGGTGGCGTGCAATTCGCGCGATCCGCTCTGCACTCCTGTTGCGTCGGGCAGGGTCTTGCCGCAATGCAACGCTGATTTCATCTTGCCACAAATACTCTCGCCGAAGGCAGCGGGCCGCAAGGCCCGCCACCCCGTCAGAGAGACAACACTCCGCTGCACGCATGCTCTGCCCAAGCCTCAGAGCCTTTCTACCACTTCACCATGGGTGCAAACACCTCTAGTCCAACGCGTCCAGCACCTCGCCCAGCGTGCCGATCAACTGGTCGATATGCGCCTTCTCGATGATCAGCGGCGGCGACATGGCGATGATGTCCCCCGTGGTGCGGATCAGCACGCCCTTCTCATAGGCTTTCAGGAAGGCCGAGAAGGCGCGCTGCGTGGGGGCGCCCGCGATCGGCTCCAGTTCCACCGCGCCGATCAGCCCCATGTTGCGGATGTCGATGACATGGCGCCGCCCCTTCAGCGAATGCACCGCCTCTTCCCAATAGGGTGCGATCTCGGCGCAGCGCTGGAACAGCCCTTCCTCGCGATAGGTCTCCAGCGTGGCCAGACCGGCGGCCGAGGCAATCGGGCTGCCCGAATAGGTATAGCCGTGGAACAACTCGATCAGATGCTCCGGCCCGGTCATGAAGGCATCATGAATCCCCGCCGTTGTCAGAACAGCCCCCATCGGGATCACGCCATTGGTCAGCCCCTTGGCGCAGGTGATCATGTCGGGCATCACATCGAAATGCTGCGCGGCAAAGGGGCTGCCCAGACGGCCAAAGCCTGTAATCACCTCGTCAAAGATCAGCAGGATGCCGTGTTTGGCCGTGATCGCGCGCAGCCGCTCCAGATAGCCTTTCGGCGGCAGCAGCACGCCCGTGGACCCCGCCACCGGCTCGACAATCACGGCGGCAATCGTGTCGGCCCCGTGCAGCGCGACAATCCGCTCCAGTTCGTCGGCCAGATGCGCGCCATGCTCGGGCTGGCCCCTCGTCCACTGGTTTTGAGGGATATGGGTGTGCGGCAGGTGGTCCACACCGGCCAGCATCGCCCCGAAATGGCGCCGGTTGTTGACGATCCCGCCCACCGAGATGCCGCCGAAATTCACGCCGTGATAGCCCCGCTCGCGTCCGATCAGCCGGGTGCGGGCCGCATCCCCGCGCGCCCGGTGATAGGCAATCGCGATCTTCAGCGCGGTTTCCACCGCTTCCGAGCCGGAATTGACGAAAAACGCATGGTCGATTCCGTCGGGTGCCAGGTCCACCAACCGGTTGGCCAGCTCGAATGCCTTGGGGTGGCCCATCTGGAAGGCCGGTGCGTAATCCAGTTCCGCCGCCTGTTTCTGGATCGCCTCGACAATCCTTGGCCGCCTGTGCCCGGCATTGCAGCACCACAGCCCCGCCGTGCCGTCCAGCACCTGCCGCCCGTCCGAGGTGGTGTAGAACATCCCCTCGGCCTCGACCAGCATCCGGGGCGCGGCCTTGAACTGCCGGTTCGCCGTGAACGGCATCCAGAAGGCGCGCAGGTCATTCGGGGTGGGGCGGTCGAGGGCCATGGGTCTTTCTCCGGCTGGATTTGATCAAACGACGCTACCAGATTCCCGCCCCGAGGCAAGACCGGCCATGCGAAAGGCCCCGGGCAACCTGCCCGGGGCCCTTCGCGGTGCCATGCCGCTCAGAGCAGCCGATCCGGCAGCCAGAGCACCAGTTGCGGGAACAGGAATACCATCAGCACCGCCAGCATCTGCAGCGCGACAAACGGAATCACGCCCTTGTAGATGTCAATGATCGTCACGCCGGGCGGGGCGACCCCCTTGAGGTAGAACAGCGAGAACCCCACCGGCGGTGTCAGGAACGAGGTCTGCAACACCACTGCGAACAGCACGATGAACCAGATCTGGTCAAACCCGAGGATGACCACCACAGGTGCCACCAGCGGCAGCATGATCAGCGAGATTTCCAGCCAGTCGAGGAAGAACCCGGCCAGAAAGGCAATGAACAGGATCGTCAGCACCACGCCCGAAGGCCCGAAGGGCAGCGAGCGCAGCGACTGGGTGATGAAATCGTCCCCGCCAAGCTGGCGCATGACGACGGCAAACATCGTCGCGCCCAGAAAGATGCCGAAGATGAAGGCCGTGGTCAGCGTGGTCTTCATGCCGACATCCTTCAGCACCGCCAGGGTCAGCCGCCCGTTCGCCGCCGCAAGCAGGGTCGCGCCGAACGCCCCCACGCCCGAGGCTTCGGTCGGTGTCGCCAGGCCGAAGAAGATCGACCCCAGCACCGCGAAGATCAGCAACAGCGGCGGCACCACGGCCAGCAGCGTGTCAAATACCAGCCGCGCCGTGACCGGCGGCAGGTCGGTCGGGGCCGGCGCCAGTGTCTTGAAGAACGTGGCCGCGCCCATGATGTAGATGATGTAGAACACCCCCAGCATCAGCCCCGGAATCAGCGCGCCCATGAACAGGTTGCCCACCGAGACCGACATCTGGTCGGCCATGATGATCAGCATGATCGAGGGCGGGATCAGGATGCCCAGCGTGCCCGCCGAACACACCACGCCCGAGGCAAAGCCCTTGTTGTAGCCCTGTTGCAGCATGATCGGCATGGACAGCAGCGCCAGCAGCACCACCGATGCGCCGACAATCCCGGTCGAGGCCGCCAGCAGGATGCCGATCAGCACCACCCCCAGCGCCAGCCCGCCCCGGAACCGCCCGAAAAGCTGGATGAAATTCGCCATCAGCTTTTCCGTTACGCCCGAGCGTTCCAGCATCAGCCCCATGAAGATGAACATCGGCAGCGCGACCAGGATCCAGTTCGACATCTGGCCCCATATCCGCTGCACGAAGATGCCGAAAATCCGATAATCGGTCAGGAAATAGGTGTCCCAGCCGAACATGTCGAAGCCATAGATGGCGATGAAGCTGAAGGCGATCGATACGCCCGCCAGCGCCCAGGCAACCGGGATCCCGGTGAAGATGAGGGCGATAAAGGAGACCAGCATCGCGACAACGAGGATTTCGTTCGTTTCCATCCCGTATTCCCTGTGATGAAACCTGAAGCGGGCCGCCTGAGCGACTGCGACCAAATTGTTATTTCGTGACCCGAGCTTGCGGGAAATTGAACAGGAAGCATGTCACCCGCAACAGCCGTGCAAAGGCGGCCAGTCCGATATAGGCAAAGGCCAGCACGATCACACCCTTGATCATCCAGCGATTGGCCAGCCCGCCGGGCGCCGAAGACCGCTCTCCCCGGTTGTAGGAGGCTTCAACAAAGGGGATCCCGTAGGAAATGATGATCCAGCACATCGGCAGGATGATCCCGGCAATCGCGAAGATCTCGATCCAGGCCCGCGTTGTCTTGCGGAAATTCGCGGCCAGCACATCAACGCGCACATGGCTGTCATGCATCAGCGCATAGCCGATCCCGAACATGAAGCCCACGGCATACATGTGCCACTGCACTTCCTCGATCCAGATGTAATTGACACCAAGCGCGTAACGCATCGTCACATTTGCAACGATGATCACCACCAGAAGGATCCAGATGCTGTTGAGCACGTAGGAAAACAGCTCGAGCACCGTCTCGATCACGTCAGACAGCCAGGTGCGCGGAAATTCCAGCCCGTGGCTGCGCGCGCCCGCGTCTTCGACCTTCTCAAGGTCGATGCTGAACTCGGGTTGGTTCTGGCTCATCCGACATGTCCTCCCGGTAAGCGGGCAAGGGCCTCTGGTGGCCTTGTCCAGAAAGGACCGCGCCCCGAAGGGGGCGCGGCCGTATCAGCGTCAGGCGGCCTTATTCGCCGATACGGGTCTGCCAGTCGCGCGGCAGATAGCCCAGTTCCTTCCACGGACGCAGCTCGGCCTGAAACTCCATCATCGAGCCATAGACCTTGCCGAACATCTCGTCACGCTCGGACCATGCGCCCAGCACCTTGATCGCGGCTTCGCGGAAGGCTGCAATCTGCTCGTCCGAATAGGTGCGCACATTGGTGCCACGCTCCTCGAAGCGCGAGATGA
>SKYA01000195.1 GCA_007128135.1 Paracoccaceae bacterium
AAGCGGAACGCCTTGTTCACTCTATGCTGCCAGCGCCAGGGCAGCAGTCCGAGCCCGGCGAGCGCGAGGCGCAGGTGGAACGGAAAGGCATGCTCGCTCCGGCGGTTCCGGATCGCGCGCAGGATCAGTTCTGCTGCGCGTTCAACTGGAATGATCCCCGGAAGCGGGCCGATATGCTGCGCGGTCTGGCGGGTCTCGATATGGCCGGGGTGCACAATGGTGACCTTTACCCCGTCAGGCAACAGATCCTCACGCAAAGCCCGCGCGAATGCCGTCAGCCCTGCCTTGCTGGCACTGTAGGAAGGGGCATCCGCATGCGGGCCGAACGCGGCCAGCGAACTGATGAACACAAGCTGCCCGGCCTTGCGCTGGCGCATGTGTTCCGCAAGTCGCAGGGCCGGGACAATGGCACCGGTCATATTGGTTGCAATGAGGTCGGCGGCAGCCTGCGGGGTTTCGGCCCGCCCGTCCGGTGTGCGCCCTGCGAATATGCCCGCATTCAGGATCGCCAGATCGACAGGGCCAAGGTGCCACATCCGGTCGATCCAGTCAGCACTGGCCGCGATGTCGGTCACATCAACCGTTTCGGCGATGACCTCGGCACCGTTGGCGCGCAAGACTGCAGCCGTCTGCTCCAGCGGTCCTTGCCTTCGGGAGCAGAGCAACAGCGTCACACCGGGTGCGGCCAGCCTTGCGGCAAGTGCCGCGCCAAGCCCCGTGCTGGCCCCGGTCATTAGAATGCGACGCGGGCGGCTCATTGCAGGCGGGCACTCTGCCGCGCCGGGCGCAGAGCGCGGTGGCAGGCAGACGCGGCAGACGTCACGGCTGCATTCCCATCAGGGCCTGCAACTGCGCATCCGGCCTGCTTTCGCGCAGTTCCTTCAGCACGGCCGCCGTGGTCGCGACAGCGTGGCGGATCTGGTCCTCTTCATGCAGGCTGGAGATGAAGAAACGCAACCGCGCCTCGTTCATCGCGACACCGGGGAAAGTCACGGGCAGGACATTTATCCCTGCTTCAAGCAACTTGTTGCTGGCGGCCACGGCCAGGACCGAGTTGCCGACGATGACCGGAATGATCGAGGCGCCGACGCTGGTTCCGACATCCAACCCGTGCGATGTCGCGCAGTCCAAGAACAATCGGCCCAATTCCTGCAGGCGCTGCACGCGTTGGGGTTCCGCCTCGAGGATCGAGAGTGCGCATTCCGCCGCGGCCGCCAGCGCGGGCGCAAGCGCGACCGAATAGACCGATCCGGGCGCTTCGCATTTCAGGATGTCGATAAGCACCGAACTGCCCGCAATATAGCCCCCGGTCGAGCCAAGGGTCTTGCTCAGCGTGCCCATCCAGACATCGATCTCGGTCCCGGCGATGCCGTGAAGCTCGCGTACCCCCTTGCCGGTGGGGCCGATGCAGCCCAGGCCATGCGCCTCATCCACCATCAGCCAGAATCCATAGGTGCGTTTCAGGGCAATCAGACGCGCAAGGTCGGGAATGTCGCCATCCATCGAATAATGGCCTTCGACAATGACCATGGTGGCACGATACTGCCCTGCCGTTTCGGCAAGAAGATGTTCCAGCGCATCGAGATCGTTATGCGGGAAACTGCGCCGCGAGGCGCCCGAAAGGGTGGCCCCGACAAAGGAACTGTTATGGATATAGGCGTCGTGCAGCACCAGATCGCCTTTGCCGAGCAGCGTTGCGATGACAGAGATATTTGTAGCATGGCCTGACACGAAGCAGAGCGCGTCCTCGACATCGTAATGCCGCGCGAGGGACTGTTCGAGCGTCCGGTGCACCGGGCGCTCTCCGGCCGTGAGGCGCGAGCCCGAGGCAGAGACCCCGTAGCGGTCGATCGCGGCCTTGGCTGCTGCGGAAGGGCGGGGGTCTGCATTCAGGCCGAGGTAATCATAGGAACCGAAATTCAGCACGTCGCGGCCCGCTATGCGACTGGTCACGCCTGCGCGTATCTCATGCTGGCGGAAATAGGGGTCACGGATGCCCGCCATCTCGGTAACTTGCCGCATGAGTTCTCGTTCCTTGTATCCCTTGAGGGACGCGAAATCGGGGCTTCGCGTGATCTGCGCGGGCCCGGCCATGTCGGCCTTGCGGTTGCGCAGGGCGCGTGCGGCCTGCAGTGCTTGCGCGCGTGCATCTGCGCTCAGACGAGGATGGTTCGTGCTCATCGCGGCTCCCCATCAGTCCCGGTTTCCAGTCCATGCATCTTCTGAAGTGCCCGTAAGCTGCGCTGCGCGTCTGCGTCCTGCATATCGTCCTGCTCTGCCCCGGCATGAAGATGCTGCACGATGGTCTGTGCGATCCGCGTTACCGTCAGATTGTCGGACATGGTCAGCATCGGCAAGTCATCACCCAACGCGCCCTGCATTGCCAGCCCGAATTCCACCCCCATCAGCGAATCCATGCCCAGTTGCGAGACGGGCCGGTTCAGGGGCAGACTGTCTGCCGAAACGCGAAGAATGGCAGCAATCTCGGCTCGCACGAAAGCGGCCAGTCGTTTCTCGGCCTTCTCGCGCGGCAGCGCCAGCAGGTCACTGCGCAGGTCGGTGCTGGACTGCATGCTGCCTCCGGCCTCGCCAAGCTGGCGCAACAGGGCATGGCTTGGATGGCGCAGCACGGGCAGAGAGCCGCTGATGGCGGACCAGCGCATGGGGGTGATCGTGATGCAGGGGCCGCAGCCAGGCAATGCCAGCAGGCGCTCCAGTGCATGCAGGACCGCCGAAACCGGGAAAGGCACATTTCCCGCCATCTGGTCGAGCAGTTTCGCCACGGATTTGTCGCGGGTCAGATAGCCTGCATCAGTGACCGCGCCCAGCCCGAGCGCGAGCGCGGGCATGCCCATCTGGTGGCGGGTCTGGATCAGGGCCTCCTGATGGGCATTGGCCGCGACATAGGCCGCCTGACCATGGTTGCCGATCAACGCCGCGAGCGAGGTAAAGGCCACAAAACACTCAAGCGCGTCCTGCCGAGTCGCCAGATCGAGATTGCGCAGGCCCAAGGTCTTGACCGGCAAGGTCCGCTCCAGCGAGGCGCGGTCGAGATTGGCCAGCGTGCGATCCTCGAGCAGCATTGCCGCATGAAATACCGAGGCCAGCGGCGCGGACTCGCGCAGGCTGGCAAGCACCTGTTCAAGATTTTCCCGGTCCGTGATGTCGCAGGCAATGATCCGCAACTCAATCAGCCCTTCGCGTAACCGTTCCACAATCCCGGCGAGTTCCGGAGGCGCCTCGCCCCTGCGCCCGAGCAGCGCGATGCGTCCTGCACCCTTGTACAGGTGCAGCCATTGCGCGGTCTCGATTCCGATTCCTCCCAGACCTCCGGCGATGACATGCCACCCCTCGGGGTCCGCCGTGAAAGTCCGGGAATTGTATCGCTCGATCAGGTTCTGATCCGTTCTGTCGGGCGAAGGCGGTGCGATCACGACCTTGCCCAGATGCCCGGAACGCTGCATCAGGCGAAACGCCTCGACCGTTTCCGCGCCCTCGAAAAGGGTGTAGGGCAGCGGTGAATACCGCCCCTCGGCCAGCGCGGCCATGACCTGAGTGAAGATGTCGCGCGCCGCATCGGGATCTATGGCCAGCAGCGTGTCGATATCGACGCCGAAATAGCTGATGTTGTCCTTGAGCGCGCGCAGCCCGATACCGGTGTTGGCGTAGTAATCCTGCTTGCCGAGTTCGAGAAACCGCCCGAACGGCCGCAGCGCGTTCAGGCTTTGCTCCATCGCCTGACCGGCCAGCGCATTGAGCACCATGTCCACACCGGCACCGCCAGTCAGTGCGCGGATCTGCCCCGCGAAATCCGTGCTGCGCGACGACAGGACATGGGCCACCCCCAGCTTGCGCAGCAGGTCCTGCTTCACCGGACTGCCCGCAGTCGCGATCACCCTTGCGCCGATATCCTGTGCAACGCTGATGGCAGCCAGCCCGACACCGCCTGCCCCGCCGTGAATGAGCACCGTCTCGCCCTTGCGCAATCGCCCGAGCGTGACCAGAGCATAATGGGCCGTGAAATAGGCCACCGGCAGCGCTGCGGCCTGCGCCAGCGGCATTGAGCCGGGCAGCTTGTGGACCCGATCCTGTTCGATGCACAGATGCGAGGCAAGGCAGGCCGGGCCAAAGGCCAGCACCGGATCACCCACGGCAAATGACTGGACATCCGCGCCAATACGGGTGATCCGACCGGCGCATTCCAGCCCGAGAGTCGGGCCGGCAAAGCCTGTCTCCAGAGCCTCCTCAGGCAGCAGGCCCATGGCCCACATGACGTCGCGATAGTTCAGCCCTGTCGCGGCAATCTCTATTTCGACCTCACCGGCCGCCGGACCGGGCCGTGCGACGCGATGCCATTTCATGTCATCAAGCCGCCCCGTGACCGGCCGCTCCAGCCGCAATGCCTCCGGCCTGCCCGGGGGCGCGATGATCGGTGCGCCCTGCGTCACCCTAAGCGCCTGCACGCCGTCAGGGGTCAGGACCAGTTCGGTTTCCTGCGCGGCCTCACCCACTACGCGCTCCAGAAGCTGCATCATGGCCTGTGTGCCGATGCGGCCCATAGGGGCTGGATCAACCGAGGTGATCCTGACAGCGGGGTATTCGTTGCGCACGGTGCGCAGCAAGGCCCAGAGCGCGTGGCGCAGCGGATCGGCAGGCGCGGAGCCAGCATATTGTGCGCCCTCGGGCAGGATCGTGACCAGAGCGCGGCCCTCTGCCGATGCCTGGGCGACATGCGCCGTCAGCGCCAGAATGGCATCCGCCAACTCTGCGTCGGTTGCGGCGGTGCACACGGCCATAAGCGGGTGCGTGCTCTGCTGTGGCGCGATCAGGCAGACGGGTCCATCCGTCACCTCGCAAGGCCCGTGCAGCCCGGCCCAGACTTCGGCCCAGACGATTTCGGCATCTTGAGGCAGCGACGACGGTGCCGGGGACGCCGATTGCGTGGCCGCCCTGCCCGCGACAAGCAGTTCGCCTGCCCCCAGCCCATCGGACAACGGGCTGCGATGACGGGTTGCAAAGCCCATCTCCTGCAACATGGTGACAACGCGCTCGGGGCTCATGGCCGCTGGCTGCGCATTCTCGGCCGAGGCATTGGCCGCAAGCGCAAGGGCCATTGCGGGCCTGCAGGGCAGCATGATCCGGGCAGAGGGGGCGAGCGCGCTGCGCAGCCTGTCGGCGAGACCCTCCGCCATCAGGAAAGCCGGGTCGCTGACGACCAGCAGATCAAGCGCTGCCGCTGCGCCCAATGCGATATCCCGGCAACCATTCGACGCGGGTGCGGCAGGGCTCGTACCTGTCACAAGCCGGGAAACGGGGCGGACAGGGTCCTGTGCCAGCAGGGCCTTCAGCGCGGTTTCGTCCGCGGCCAGAACGCCGGTCGCCGGCGCCCCGGTCACGCATTGTGACAGCACCGGGGGCAGGCAGGACGCGAGGCTGGCCTGCGCCGAGCGGCGATACGCCAGGTCAAGATTGCGCAACGCCTCGCGCCCGAAGAGTGTCTCAGGATCGGGCAGCGTGGCGCTGTCCCCTGCCGCAAGGATGCAGGAGAGCGCCTCTGGCAGACGCAGGAGCACGGCAAGCTGCGCGACCTTGTCCGGATGCTCTGCGAGCAGGCTCAGGGCCACGTCCTCGGAGTGAGGCAGTGCACAGTCGGGCGCGACCTGCCAGCAGGACGCATCCTCGGTCGGGCTTGCAAGGCCGAATTGAGCAAGCATGTGCAGCAGCATCGGCTCTGCCGGATGTGGCAGGTGTTGGCAGTGATACATGCCTTCCGCGTTGCTTGCGGCCTGAAACGCCGCCCAGATCGCCTGATGGGTGGCGGCGTCGATCAGAAGCGCGGCTTCATCCTCGGCCGGCGTGGCGGCGAGTGCTTCCGACAGCGCGGCAGGCAAGGTATCCACGCCCTCGGCCCGCCATTCGGCACCGGGTTCCAGACAGGGCTCGGAGGCCATGTGAAACGCATGCCGGTCGAACTGGATCGGTGGCAGGGCGTAGAGCGATTGCAGCCGAAGCCCCTCTATGCGCAGGACAACGGCACCGTCGCCGCCGAAGGCGGTCAGGTCCACCAGTAGCGACTGAGCACCCCAGCGCCGGATCTCCAGCCTGCCAGAGACAATGGAATCCCCCGGGCGAAACACGTTCAGCCGGCCCATTCTGACCGGGATGAGGGCAAGGTTCTGACGGGCGAATTCCGACTGGCGCAGGGCTACGATCAATCCATGCAGCAGGCAATCAAGCTGGACCGGGTCGAACCCCCGAACCGGTTGACGGGACCCCAATCCCAGCCCCACGCGCAACGTGGCCTCGATCCGGTCTCCCTCGATCCGCAGGGCGGCTATGCCCTGAAAGGCGGGGCCATAGTTCAGCCCGCAGTATCTGGCTAGGAAACCGACACGTCGTGTCTGGTCCTCGGCCTGTGTGATCGGCAACGGCGCGGGCTCTGCCGGAGGCTCCGGTCGTGACGAGAGTACGACGAAGCGCGCCTGCATATGGATGCGGTAATCCTGCGCGCTCAGGCGTGGGCGCGATTTCATCTGGACGCGCCTGCTCTCGGCATCGGCGACAGTCTGCACTTCGGCCCCGTTGGCCGCAGACAGCACCACTGGCGAAGAGATGTCGAGATCGGAGATCTCGACCTGCTGGTTGCCCGCGGCAATCGTGGCAGCGGCGTAGGCCATTTCGGCAAAGGCGGTCGCGGGCAGCAGCACCTCGCGACCGACCCTGTGATCGCCCAGCACCGGCAGCAGCCTGTCATCCAGATCGCGCTTCCAGATCCCCGGGGCGGAACTCACCTTCGTGCCCAGAAGCGGATGATAATCCGGATCCGTGCCGTATATGCGGCGGATTGCGGGGCTGTCGATGGCACGCAGTGGCGTATCCTGCCACGGATAGGCAGGCAGATCGAGTTCGGTGCCCGAAGGCTCGACAAAGAGCGCACCTTCGGCCAGGCGGCAACCGCTCAGAACTGCGCGCGCGGCGGCGCGCGCAATCGGGTTTGCCGAATCGGGATCGTTGCGCGCCAGGGTATGCGTGACCACTGCGCTGCGCATGTCCTCGCCGATGGAGTCGGTGAGGTAATTCGCCAGAACCGGCTGCGGCCCGATTTCGACGAACGCCTCGAAACCCTGCGTCACGGCGGCGCGGACGGCATCGTGAAAGCGCACCGGCTGGCGCATGTTCTGCCACCAGTAGTCGGCTCCGAGATCGGCCCCGTCCAGACACGCGCCGCGCGTGCTCGAAAAGAACGGAATCTGCGGCGCGGAGGGCGTCAGCCCGTCGAGGGCCGATATCAGTTCCTCGCTGAGCGGGTCCTGCATGGCGCTGTGATAGGGATAGTTGACTGACAGCATGACGCAGGCAAGACGATGCTGACGCTTGGCCCATTGGGCAAAGCGTCGCAGCGATTCCGAGGGGCCGACCACTGAGACACTGCGTGGACTGTTCATGGCCGCGATGCCCAGCGCGTCCCGGTCGCTTTCGGTTGGGAAGGACGCATTGAACTCGGCCAGCAATCTTCCCGCCTCGACTGGACTGGTCTGCAGCGCTGCCATGGTGCCCCTGCCTGCAAGCGGCGCAATTACCCGGCTGCGATGAATGACAAGGTGGATCGCGTCCGACAGGGAGAGCGCGCCACAAGCCCAGGCCGCCGCCACCTCGCCTCCGCTATGGCCGATCACGGCCGATGGCATGAGTCCGCGCGCGCGCAGGGCCACGCATTGCGCGGCCTGATCGGCAAAGAGCAGCGCCTGGGCAACGGTTGCCTCTGCCAGATCCGCTTCGAGCGTCGAGGCGTCCAGCCGTTCACGCAACGACCAGCCTGCGGCCCGGGTGAATTCGGCATCGATCTGTGCAAAGAAGTCGCGATAGACATCGTCATGCTCAAGTGCCAGTCGGCACATGCCGGCATATTGCGCCCCGTTGCCCGAAAAGGCGAACACGCTGGGCCGGTCACGCAGGCGGGACTCCGCGGTCACGACCGCGGGGTGTTTTGTGCCGGCGGCATGGGTCAGCAATGCTGCGGCGGCTTCTTGCGCGGATTGCGCAATGACGCCCAGGCGCCTTGGGTACAGGCCGCGTCCTGCCCAGGCCTGATCGATCAGCCCGCCCCGTGCCATCGCGTCCGGCCTGTCGAAACAGGTGCCATAGGACGCGGCCAGATCCCTTAGCGCCGCATCGCAGAAGGCCGAGGTCACGAACAGGCGTTCCTGCCGTGCCTCCCGCGCGTCCTGTCCGCGGGAATGCGGCTCTTGCAAGGCGGGCAGGGTCGATATGATGCAATGCGAATTGACCCCGCCAAAACCGAAGGAACTGATCCCCGCGATCAATGGCCCGTCCTTGTCCAGAGCCAACGGTGCGCGCACCAGTGTCAGGTTCAGATCCTTGAAGTCAATCGCGGGGTTGAGCGTGTCGGCGTGCAGCGACGCGGGCACATGGCGGTCCTGCAGGGCGATCAGTGTCTTGGCAAGCCCGGCAAGGCCCGATGCCGGCTCGAGATGGCCGATATTGGATTTTACCGACCCGATCGGGAGGGGGGCCTGTCGCTTCTGACCCAGGGCGCGCCCCAGTGCCTGCGCCTCGACCGGGTCGCCGGCCAGCGTTCCGGTGCCATGGGCCTCGACATAGCAGAGGTCCTCCGGGCTGATCTCGGCGCGGTCATAGAGCGTGCGCAGCAGGTCAAGTTGCCCCTCGGGCGAGGGCAGCGCCACGTTCAGCGTGTAGCCATCGGCATTTGTCTCGCTGTCGAGCACGATCGCCCTTGCGCGGCGCGGTATGCTGTCCGAGGCATGCAGGACGAGCGCGACGCAGCCTTCGGCGCGGACATAGCCATCTGCCTTGTCTGAAAAGGCCTGACACAGCCCTTTCGGCGAGAGCATTCGCGCGGCCGAGAAGCCGATGAAGTTGTTGGGTGCAAGCAACAGGTTCACACCCGCCACTATGGCCGTATCGATATCGCCGCGTGCAAGCGCAATACGCGCCTGATCTAGCGCCACCAACGACGATGAGCAGGCCGTATCGACAATGAAACTCGGCCCACGAAGATCGAAGGCATGCGATACCCGGTTCGCCACCAGTGACATGGTGTTTCCGGTCATCATGTAGGGATCGACCAGCGAGATGTCGCGGCCAAGGGCGGTAGCGTGATCCACTGCCGAAGTGCCGACATAGACGCCCACGCGCGTCCCCGCCATCCGCGCCGGGTCAATCTGCGCATCCTCGATCGCTTCCCAGACAACCTTCAGCAGCAGACGTTGCTGAGGGTCCATCTGCGTGAGTTCCCGCGGCGAGAGATTGAACACCGACAGGTCGAACCCCCAGACATCGTCCAGAACCCCGGCGGCGAATGTATAGGACTTTGATTGCGTGACGATATGGGGGTGATGAAAGAGGTCGCTGTTCCAGCGGTCATCCGGGATGGTGCCGACTGCGCATCGGCTCTGATTCAGGAGGGTCCGGAATTCGTCGATGCTGGATGCGCCGGGAAGCCTGCATGCCTGCCCGAGTATGAATATCTGCCGTCCCAATTCGGGTTCTCTCTTCCTGGTGCAAGACAGCGGCCAAGGCATATTTTGCAGTGAGTTTAGCGCATTTATGCTGAATTCCCGTCCCAACGCAAGAAACCGGGCGGTTTATTCCGCCAGTGGCAATCTTTTCAGCGCAGTCCTGCCAATGGCCTTAAGGCCATATTTTCCTTGCACTTTCGGCCGCAGCAATGCGGAGAGACCGGTCCCCGGGGGCGGATTTGTCCGCGATGGCGCAGTCTGGACTTGCTGCACGAATGCGCGTTCCGGGCTCGGGGATGTCACCGTCGCGGCAAATCGGCATCTGCCGGGACAAGGATTCCACGCCATTGTCCAGTGACTGGCCGCACAGCTGAGGCAGTGCGCGAATGGCCGGTGGGCGGGTGCATGATGGCCAGAACGTGCGGCAAGGGAATCGCCTCGGGCGCGACCTGTGTCAGACCCCATGTCGGGATGCCAAGCCAGGTGTCGCAACGGTGCAGCAGCGATCCGAAGCGCTGCGATGCGGACAAACGCGCCCGGATACCGTCTGCACTTCCCGGAGCGGATCATGGATGCCGCCTGATATTTGCGCAATCAGAGACAATCCGCCGTTTGTCTTGCTTTTGTCCGGCATGCTGCGAATTCGTGCCACATTTCAGGGTGATATCTTCGCGCAGGACGCCGTCGATTTTTTCCGTTCGGCGCATCTTCGGACAGTGACAGGGACAGGCTGCGTGAGTACGGACATCACCTCAGGACAGGGACCGATCACCCTGCAAATGGACGAGCCTGTGCAGCGCTATGCGCCCCAGGTTGCCTTGCAGCCCGGCCCTTCAGTGACCGTCTGCGAACCGATGACAGTGCTCTGGCAGGGTGTGGAATATTCGGTTGCGCACTGGGATGTGCATGGCTTCACGCTTGCGCGCGCGATTCCCACGACGCTTGCGCCGGGGCGTGGCCGGGTCATTGATGTCTCGCTGCTGATCGGCCAGGGCGAGACTCGCATCCAGATGGGCGTTCAGGTCCGCGGCGATACAGGCACTGACACGGGCCTGCGCTACCAGTTCATCGATCTGGGACGTGCGCAGGCCGAACTGCTGCACCGCATTGTCGATTATTCGGTCACGCGGCAGGAATTGTCACTTACGCAATTGCTCAACGATTCGCGCGAAACCCGTGCGGCGCGCCAGGACACCACGAAAAGGGTGCTTGCCTTCCGCACATGGTTCCAGATCTCGCTGGCCTGTGCGGCGCTGGGGGGGGCGCTCTACATGGCACTTGGGGCCTTCTCGACCGTGACCTCACGCTATGCCGCCGTTTCGGCGGCGGCGGCCAGTGTCTCTGCCCCTGCGGCAGGCATGGTCAGCCAGTTCGAGGCGCGCGAGGGGATGCGCGTGGCGCGGGGCGAAGTTCTGGCCTATCTGCGCACGCCCGATCACGATTCGCGCGTTGAGGCGAACGCGGACCGTCTGCGCGCGCTCGAGGCCGAACAGGCCGAGTTGCGCGCCCGCAAGCTAGACCTCGACCGTCACGATGCCCATGGCGCGCAGATGGCCGACAGCGAGCGCGCGCGCCTGCGCGAGGCGGTCAGCCGGGCCGAGCAGCGCCTTGGCCTGGAGCGCGCGCAGCTTTCCGCGCTTTCCAGCGGCCTGCCCACGCTTGAGCGCCAGCAGGCCCGCACACGCCAGCAGGCGCTGGTGCTGGGCGCAGAGGCCGAGCTTGCGGCGGCTCGCGCCGCTTTCGGCGCGTTCGAGGTCGCGCAGGACCATGGGCTGGCCGCGATTCGCACCGCCGGAACGGGCGCAGGCGGCATGACGCAAGAAACGCTGGAATTGCGCATGTCCCATCTCGCCCGCGAGATCGAACTGGCCTATGCGCGTCAGGACCTTCTGGACAAGGGCCTGCCGGTTATCTCGCCCTGCGATTGCGAAGTGGCGCAGATCACCCGTGTCACGGGTGAGTGGGCCGACCCAGCGCAGCCCCTGTTCGTGATGGCGCATGAAGGGCTGCGCACGGTGCACGCGCTGGTAATGGCTGATTCCGCAGGGAGGATACGCCAGGGAGACCGCGCACAGATCCGGCTGGCTGACGGGCAATCCCTGACCGGCCGCGTGGCTGCGCTCAGCTATGACAGCCAGCGCGCCGGAGTGGCCGGTCTTCAGAATGTCATCTTTGCGACTGAACGCTATGCGCGGGTGGAGATCATCCCCGACACGACAACAGACCTGATGATCGGCATGACCGGCACCGTTACCATCCGAACGCTCGACCCTCTCGGATGGCTGGGTATCGGGTTGGGGGGCTGAGCATGGCCGGGACCCCGCATCTGCGCGACTCCTCGCGGCTTTCTGTCTGGCTGACCGCGGTGGCATGGACGGCGCTGATGCTTTTTCTGCTCAGCCTGGTTCCGGTCCGCGCTCTCACGTTGACCGACACGGCCTTCATCGCGACGCTGGGAGCCATCGGGCTGTGGCGCTGGTCCTGGGGCGGGTTTCACATGCTGCGCGCCTGGGCCTATACGCGCCATGTATTCCCCATGATTCGCAAGCGCGCTGAAGCCGATGCCAGTGTGCGGCGCCGTCATGTCGCGGTCGTGATCCTGAGCTGGAAGATGGGCGATGCAATGAATGCAGCCGTCTATGCCAACCTGTTTCGCGACATTCTGGACAATGGTGGCGGTGGCACTGTGGTCGCTGCCGTATCCTCCGATCAGGACGAGGCGGTGATTTCCCATGTCCATCGCAGGACCGACCCGCTGGGCCAGATCCGGTTGTCCTTTACCCGTCAGGACGGCACCGGCAAGCGTTCGGCCATGGCCGATGCGCTGGCACGGTTGCGCGAGATCGGTGTGCCGCCGGATTGCCCCGGCATCCTGATGGATGGCGACACGCTGGTGCAGCCCGGCCTGATCCGCCGCACGGCTCCCATCCTGCTGCATCAGCCCAATCTCGGCGCGCTGACCGTGGACAACACGCCCTTGGTGGCGGGTGCGATGCTTGACCGCGAATGGTATCGTCTGCGCATGGCGCAACGCCATGTCTACATGTCCTCGATGGCCATGTCAGGGCGCGTTCTGGTGCTTACCGGGCGCTGGTCGATGTTCCGCAGCCAGATACTGATGCACCCAAATTTCGCTGCCAGTCTGCTCGAGGATGCGCTGTATCACCCGCGTCTGGGCCGGATCCTTATGCTGACCGGCGATGACAAGACGACCTGGCGCTGGGTCATCGAGGCCGGATGGGACATCAGCTATGTGCCCGACGAGGTGATCTACTGCCTCGAATCCCTGCCCGGCAGGGGCTTTCTGGCCGACACGATCGGGCTTCAGAAACGCTGGTTCGGCAACATGGTGCGTGGCGGGGCCAAGGCGCTCCGGCTGGGACCAGGGACACTGGGCCTGTTCACGTGGCTGGCACTTCTGGACCAGAAGGCCTCGATGTGGACGCCGCTGATGGGGATCGTCTTCTTCGGGCTGGCAGGGTTGCTGCATGATCCGGTCTTCTTCAGCATCTTCCTGCTCTGGATCGCTTTTACCCGCACGGTGCATTCCGGCCTGACGGGACTGATCTCGGGGCGCTGGCACCCGATCTTTCCGGCGCTGACCTATTACGGGCAGATCGTGGGGGCCGGGATCAAGATCTTCATCAACCACAACCCGAACGTGCAGAAATGGACGCGTCAGAACACGGGCGAGGCAGGGGCTGATCGCGCCGCCATGGTGCGCCCCGACAGCAAGCTGATGCTCGCCGCCTCGCTCGCCGCTTTCGTGGCCGTGGTGGTCATGCTGACGAATGTCACCACGACATCGAACCGATTTGACTTTGCCGCCGACACGACCGCTGCCGAGCTGGTCTATGGCCGCTGACCGAAAGGAACTCACCATGGCGATCAGAGATGCCGCACTTGTCCTCGCGCTGACGCTCGCCGCGGGTTGCACCACGCAGACCGCCGATGTCGCGCGCCAGACCCAGACCCATGGCGTTCTGCACCATGATCCGGCGATGGCCATCACGGTGACCGCCGACAATGTCGGACAGTTTGCCGCTGCAGCGTCCGACACCTATCTGGTCGGACGCGGCGATGTGCTGCAGATTCATGCCATCGACGCGCCGGAACTGACACGACCGGCGGGCTATCTGGTCGAGAGCGACGGCGCCATCCAGGTTCCCTTTCTGGGACGCGTGTCCGCGGCGGAACGCGGCACGCTGGCCATCCGGGCCGATCTCGAATACCGCCTGCGCCGTTATCTTCCCCAGCCACAGGTCGAGTTGCGCATCCTCGAACATAATGCGCGACAGATCAGCGTGATCGGCGATGTGAACCGCCCTAGCCGCCAGACCCTCACCTCGCGTCCGCTGTCGGTGATCGATGCGATCAACGCCGCGGGTGGCTTTGCCCCGCGCGCCGACATGCGCGCGGTCACCATTCTGCGCGCCGGGCAGGAGATCGCGGTCGATATGGAAGGCTTCCTGAACCATGGTCGTGCCCTGCCAGGCCTGCGCGACGGTGACGTGGTACAGGTCAGACGCTCTACGCGCAGCCGCCCCGCCCCCGCTGCCCAGGGTGTGCAAGTGCAGATGCCCGGACAGACCGCGCGGCATTTCGCGCTTGGCCCGAGCCCGGTGACACTTGCGCAGCTTCTGGCCAGCGCTGGGGCGACCGGGGCGGATGCGCAGTTGATGCGGCAGAACGGCACGGGCCACACTGCCTTTCTCTTCGCGACAGAGGACGCGACCCGTCCGGCTGTTGGAGGGCGCTTCCTGCTGCAGGACGGTGACATGCTGCTGCTCGGGGCGCCGCGCCGCTATCAATGACAACAACAGAACCATCGAAACAAGGAGTTTTCCATGAAGATCGCGATTGCAGGTCTTGGGTATGTTGGCCTTTCGAATGCCATTCTACTGGCCCGCCAGCACGACGTCATCGCCGTGGATATCTCGGCCGGGCGCGTGGACGCGCTCAATGCCGGACAGCCCCCGATTGAGGACGGGCTCTGCAGGGAATACCTGTCCTCGGGCAGGCTGAGGCTGCGCGCGACGACCGATTCCGCCACCGCCTATCGCGATGCGGATTACGTCTTCATTGCCACCCCCACGAATTACGACCCGCAGACGAATGCCTTCAACACCTCCAGCATCGAGACGGTCATTGCGCAGGTTCTGGCTGTCAACGACCGTGCCGTGATGGTTATCAAATCGACCGTGCCCGTGGGCTATACCCGGCGCATGCGCGCGCAGTTCGACTGTGAGCGCATCCTGTTCTCGCCCGAATTCCTGCGCGAGGGCCGCGCGCTTGAGGACAATCTCTACCCGTCGCGGATCGTCGTGGGCGAGGTCAGCGCGCGCGGGGCGGCACTGGCCGGGTTGCTGCGCAGCGCGGTACTGATCGAGGATGTTCCTGTCCTGATGACCGACCCGACCGAGGCCGAGGCGATCAAGCTGTTTGCCAATGCCTATCTCGCCTCTCGCGTTGCCATCATCAACGAGGCTGACACGCTGTCGATGGACCTCGGGCTGGATGCAGGCGAGGTCATTGACGGTCTCAGCCTCAACCCGCGCATCGGTCAGACCTACAACAATCCTTCCTTCGGATATGGCGGCTATTGCCTGCCCAAGGACTGTCGGCAGCTGCGTACGAATTTCAAGGATGTGCCGCAGGCGCTGATCTCTGCCACGCTGGCCTCCAATGATGCGCGCAAGTCCGCCATTGCCGGGGCCATTGCGCGCCGCGCGCCGCAACGGCTCGGCATTTACCGCATGGTGATGAAACAGGGCTCGGACAATTTTCGCGAAAGCGCGATGGAGGACATCATCCACCTGCTCGAGGACCGGGGAATCGAGCTTGTGGTGTATGAACCCGCCTGGCAAGGCGCCGACTGCATGGGCCACAGGCTGGAGCACGATTTCAACGCCTTTGCCGAGGGCTGCGACCTGATCGTGGCCAATCGCATGGCGGCGGAGCTTCAGGCGCATTCCGCCAAGGTCTTTACCCGCGACATCTACGGATCCGACTGAGCGGCGCGCAGCCCTTTTGAATCTTGTTGAACAAAGGTCGCCGAAATGACGGATTGTTGCCGTTTTCGCAGCGCATGTTCGTCTGGACGAGACAAAGGCAGGCAGGATCAGTCACATGAAGATTGCAATTATCGGTTTGGGCCGTGTCGCAATGGCAGATGCGCTTGCGCTCGCGCGCTGCCATGAGGTTGTGATGACCGGCCCGGTTCCCGATCGGGTCGATGCCATAAACCGCGGCGAATACGGGCTGAACGACCCCGGCCTGAAGACCTATCTGGACTCCCACGTTCTGAACCTGCGGGCAATGCTCGATACCGCGGCCGCACTGGACCTTGCCGACATGGTCCTTGTCTCTGTCCCGCTCTCGCTCGACCCGGAAACGGGTCGCCCCGCCCTGGTCGAACTGGACACGCGGATCGAACTCGCCGCACGGAGACTGCCTTCGGCTCCGATCGTGGTGCGATCGGCCGTACCGGTCGGATATTGCGAGGCCCGCCGTGTCGCCCTGAAAGGCGCCAAGATCGTCTATGCGCCTGAATTCTGCCGCGAAGGCCACATGCTGACCGACATCCTGTATCCCGATTTCCTGATCGTTGGCGACCGGCACTCGCTGGGCCGCCGCGTGCTCGAGGTCCTGCAATCGGCCGCCCTTCGCTCCGATGTGCCGACCCGCCAGATGGGGTTGGCCGAAGCCGAACTCACGCGTCATCTGTCGCTCATGCTTCAGGCCGCGCGTGTGGCCTATTTCAACGAGCTTGACAGCTACGCGCTGCATCACGGGCTGAATGCGCGGCAGATCATCGACGGTATCTGTCTTGACCCGCGCATCGGCACGCATGCCAACAACCCCTGTTTCGGCTACGCTCACCGCACGCTGCCGCTCAGTGCACAACTGCTCGACAGCCATCTGGACGCGGCCCGCACACCCATCATTGCGGGTCTGGACAGTGCCCATGCCGCCCGGCTCGAGATGCTGATGCAGCAAATCACCGGTTGCGACCCGCAGCTTGTCGGCTTCTACCTGCCCCAGGGCACAGGGGCGCTGCCCGAAACACTCGCGACGCTGAAGACCCGACTGGAGGCTGCCGGTATCAGGACCCGACTGCAGACCGACAACGACAGCGGGCTTGCCGAGTTCAAGAGCGAATGCGAGATCGTGGTCGCCCAGCGCGACTGGCCCCATCTTGCCGATATCCGGACCAAGGTTTTCACACGCGACCATTACGTCCGGATCTGACGCTCAAGGCGCATCGCGATCCCGTGCATCGCAGGGAGGGCGTGCGAATCCCTGCCGTTGCCCTGCCCTTCATCCTTGTTCAAATATCCTCGGGGGTGAATTGGGCCGCAGGCACAAGAGGGGGCGCGAGCGCCCCCTTTTGACGTCAGCCTCAGGTGACATGCGGCCGGGGAACAGGTCCGAAGCAGTCCGAATACGCAAGCGTCTGGGCAGCGATTCACGCGCTTGCCTCCGCTGCCCCAAACTGTCCCCGGCGCTGCCCCGGAAAACCGCAGATGCCGACAGCGATGCTAGCGCAGGACCTCGGCCATGGCCTGCGCCAGCACTGGCACGCTGGCCTCGTTCAGGCCGGCCATGTTCACGCGCCCGTCGCCAAGCATGTAGATGCCATGCGCTGCACGCAGGGTCTCGATCTGCGCCGGTGACAGCGGCAACAGCGAGAACATGCCCCGCTGTCCCGAGATGAAACCGAACCGATCCGAGCCGGTCGCCGTGCGCAAGGCGTCGGCCAGTCCGCGCCGGTTGGCGGCCACGCGCAGGCGCATCTCGTCCAGTTCCCTGCTCCACATGATCCGCAGCGCAGGATCGCCCAGAATGGTGCTGACCACCCGCCCGCCATGATCGGGCGGAAAAGCAAAGACCTGTCGGCTCAGGCCCGCCAGCGTGCCCGCAAGGCGGGCACGCTGGCCCTCGGGGACAACCGCCATCGCAATGCCCACGCGCTCGCGGTAGAGCCCGAAATTCTTCGAACAGGACCCGGCCACCAGCATCTCGGGCAGCCGCGCGGCCAGATGGCGCAACCCGGCCGCATCGGCATCGAGCCCCTCGCCAAAGCCCTGATACGCCATGTCCACGAAGGGAATCGCCCCGCGCCGCTCCAGCAGCGCCCCGATCTCGGCCCAGTCCTGCAGACCGAGGTCCACGCCTGTCGGATTGTGGCAACATCCATGCAGCAGCACCACATCGCCGCGCGCGACCGCTTCGAGATCGGCCATCATGCCGTCGCGGTCAAGCGCGCCCGCCTCGGGATCGAGGTAGCGATAGGCACGGATGCCCAGTCCGGCGGCCCGGATCAGCGGGCCATGATTGGGCCAGGTCTGCGCGCTGACCCAGATTGTGGCCTCGGGACGGGCGAGTCGGATCAGTTCGCAGATCTGGCGCACGGCCGAGGTGCCACCGGGTGTGCCCACTGCGGCCACCCTTCCGGCAGGGACGGCCCCACCCAGAACAAGGTCGCGCATCGACTCCAGAAAGGCAGAATCGCCCGCCAGTGACAGGTAGGTCTTGGTCTCCTGCGTCTCGACAATCCGGGTCTCGGCCGCCTTGACGGCGGCCATCACGGGCGTGCGTCCGGCCGCATCGCGATAGACCCCCACGCCAAGGTCGATCTTGCCCATGCGCGTGTCATCCGCAAAGGCCTGCATCAGGGCGATGATGCCGTCGAGCCTGGGATCGGGCAGGGTTTCGAACATGAGCGGTTCCTCAGGGATGGGCGGGCACCCAGTCGCGGGTCAGGAGGCGCGTGCGCGTTTCCTGCCGGACAGGCGTGAATCCGTGTTTCTGGTATTGCGCAAGCGCGCGGGGGTGATCGAGGGTGCAGGTATTCACACTCATTCGCCTGACACCCTCGCGGGTCCAGCCGGTCAGGATTGCAGTACGCAGCATCCATGAACCCAAACCCTGCCCGACAACCTGCGGAACAAGGCCGAAAAGCTCCAGTTCGCACGCGCCCGGCGCGGTCCAGTCGAGGATGAAGAAGCCCTGCGGCCAGCCCTGATGGATCAGCGAATAGAGCGCCACATCGGGGCTGGCCAGCCACTCGGCGAGCGAGTCGTCATTGCGGGCATGCAGGTCGGTCCAGGCATAATCCCTGCCAACGGCATCATAGAGCGCGCGGAAATACCAGACTGGCGGGGCTTCGGATCTCAGCAGCGCGCCACTCAGCCTCGCCGGAACCGAAGGCCAGTCATGGCCCGGCCGTTCGGTCATTTCCAGAAAGGTCACCGTATAGCTGACCTCCTCGCCCGCAGCATGGGGTCTCATCCGGTCTCGACCTTCAGATCCGGGAACTGGCCCCATTCGGACCAGGACCCGTCGTAGAGCGCGTGCTGGGGATGGCCCAGGATTTCAAGCCCGAGGCTAAGCACGGCGGCAGTCACGCCTGAGCCACAGGTCGTGATGACGGGTCGTGCCAGATCGACCCCGGCGGCTTCGAACGCGGCGCGCAGCGCCGCGCCCTGCTTCATTGTGCCATCCGCGTTCAGAAGCCCCGAAAAGGGCAGGTTCAGTGCCCCCGGCATATGCCCCGCGCGCAGCCCCTCGCGGGGTTCGGGCATCTCGCCGCGAAACCGCTCGGGCGCGCGCGCATCCACGATCTGCCAGTCGCGCAGCTTGACTGCGGCGGCCACCTGACTCACATCCTTGACCATATGTGCCTGCCGCTGGACCGTGATGTGACGCTCGCGCAGCATCGGGGCCAGGTCCTCTGTCGCGCGTCCCTCGGCCTGCCATTTCGGAAACCCGCCGTCGAGCACGGCGACATCGCTCTTGCCCATCAGCCTGAACAGCCACCACACGCGGGCGGCCGAGAACAGTCCCATCCCGTCATACACCACGACCTGATGTCCGTCGCCCACTCCCATCGCGCGCATGCGAGAGATGAATTTCTCGACCGGCGGGGCCATGTGCGGCAGGCTGGACCGGTGGTCGCTGATCTCGTCGATATCGAAGAAGCGCGCACCGGGGATATGCGCGGCCTCGTACTCGGCGCGGGCATTGCGGCCCATCTGGGGCAGATACCAGCTTGCATCCAGAATGCGCAGATCGGGATCGTTGAGGTGCTGCGCCAGCCAGTCGGTCGAGACAAGCGTTTTCGGATCGTCCATGCGCCAAACCCCCGGTCAGATCTATCCTTCAAGACCTAGCCGGGCTGCGCGAGGCTGGCAAGAGCGCGTGGGGGCTTTTCGGGGCGCGGCATCTGGCGTAATCAGTCGCGCGATGAAGGCACATGATGACAGGCACGCTGACAGACATCTATGACCGCAAGGTAGAAGCGGGCGAAATTCGCCCCGACGCCGCGCAGCGCGCGGCGCTGCCGCTGTTCGACCCGATCCTGGCATGGCTGACGCGGCCTTCACCCAGAGCCGGCGGGCTGCGCGGGTTGCTGACGCGGGCGAAGCCCGCGCCTGCGCCGGGGCTCTACCTCTGGGGCGGCGTGGGGCGCGGCAAGTCGATGCTGATGGATCTGTTGGTGGCCCATGCGGGCGATGTACCGCGCCGGCGCGTGCATTTCCATGCCTTCATGCAGGAGATTCACGCCGGATTGCATGCTGCGCGCAAGCGCGGGGTCGAGGATGCGCTGGCACCTGTCGCCGACAAGGTGGCCGCCGAGGTGCAGTTGCTGGCTTTCGACGAGATGCAGATTACCGACATCACCGATGCGATGATCGTGGGGCGGTTGTTCGAGCGGCTGATGGACTCGGGCGTGGCGATCGTGACCACGTCGAACCGGGTGCCGGACGATCTGTACAAGGACGGGCTCAACCGCGCATTGTTCCTGCCCTTCATCGCGTTCCTGAAAGAGCGTATGGTCGTGCACGAACTGGAATCCGAGACCGATTACCGCCAGCATCGCCTTGCCGGTGCAGAGGTCTGGTTTACCCCCGTGGACGAGGCCGCGCGTGCGGCCATCGCGCGGATATGGGACGAACTGACCGGCCATGACCCGGGCACGCCGTTGCGCCTGCCGCTGAAGGGCCGCGAGGTCGTGGTGCCGCGGGCGCATAACGGCGTCGGGCGCGGGCGTTTCTGGGAATTCTGCGGCCAGCCGCTGGGGCCTGCGGATTATCTGGCGATCGCATCGGCCCTGCGGGTCCTGATGATCGAGGACATCCCCTATCTGTCGGCCACGAATTACAACGAGGCCAAGCGTTTCGTGACGCTGATCGACACGCTCTATGAGGCGCGCGTACGCCTGATCGCCTCGGCAGCGGCCACGCCAGAGCGGCTCTATACCGAAGGGGAGGGCGTGTTCGAATTCGCGCGCACGGCAAGTCGGCTGCGCGAGATGCAGGGCGCCGACTGGGGGGCTTGACCGGGGAGGGGGAACGATCCCTCGCCCCCATCGAGGGGGCTCGGGATCGTGGGCGCGCGGAGGCACCCGTGGCTGTCGCGGGCGGTTGGCCAGGGTATCCGGGGCCTCCATTCTTGACATAACCTGGGCGCTGGCGCAGGCTTTTCGTAACATGGACCTGCTTGCAATCGCATATTATTCGGTGATTTGCTGCGCCCTGGCCGGGATCACGCCGCAAGTGCCCGGAAGGCTTCGGCGCCTTGTCGTCGGGGCCCTCGTGGGGGCTGTCTCTGCGGCGGTGCTGCCGCTCCTGCGTGCCCTCATTCCTGGTTGACCGCCTCTCGGCTCGACTTGCCTGCATCACAGCCGCGCGACCGCCCAGCGGGCGGCTTCGGCCACGGTTTCGTCCGGGTCGTCGCAAAGCGCCTGTGCCGCCGCGCGCAAGCGCGGCGCCCCGGAATTGCCGATGGCGTAGAGCACATTGCGCACGAAGCGGTTGCGCCCGATGCGCTTGATGGGCGAGCCTGAGAAGCGGGCCCGGAAGGCGGCATCATCGAGCCTGGAGAGCCCGGCCAGATCGGGCGCGGGCAGACCCTCGCGCGCGGCGTATTTCACCTCGGAGGCAGCCTGCGCGAACTTGTTCCAGGGGCAGACCGCAAGGCAGTCGTCGCAGCCATAGATCCGGTTTCCCATCTTCTCGCGCAGCTCCGGCGGCACGGGGCCGTGATGCTCGATGGTGAGATACGAGATGCAGCGCCGCGCATCCAGCTGGAATGGCGCGGGGAAAGCATCGGTCGGGCATATGTCGAGGCAGGCGCGGCACGACCCGCAGTTTTCGCGCGCGGGGGGGTCGGGGGGCAGGTCGAGCGTTGTGAAGATCGCGCCCAGAAAGAACCAGTTGCCCAGATCGCGAGACAGCAGGTTCGTATGCTTGCCCTGCCAGCCAAGGCCCGCCGCGGCGGCCAGCGGTTTTTCCATGACCGGGGCCGTATCGACAAAGACCTTGATTTCGCCGCCCGCGGTCTCGATCAGCCAGCGCCCCAGCCGCTTCAGCCGTTTCTTGACCACGTCGTGATAGTCGTGCCCAAGCGCATAGGCAGAGATCACGCCCCGCTCCCGATCGGCGAGCAGGTCGAGCGGGTTGTAGTCGGGCGTGTAGCTTTCGGCCAGCATGATGATGCTGCGCGCCTCGGGCCAGAGCACGGCCGGATTGCCGCGCCAGGCCATCCGCTCTGCCATCCAGCCCATCTGCCCGTGCCGCCCCCTGGCCACGAAGGCGGCAAGCCGCGCAGGTGCCTCGGGGATGGTATCGGAGCGCGTGATGGCGCAGGCATCAAAACCGGACGCGCGCGCCTGCGCGAGGAGTTCCGCCTTCAGTTCAGCCGACATGGGCCAGAGATGCGCCCTGCACGCTCAGAAATCCAGATCCGTGTAATGCGCGGGCGGAGGAAAGCCCGGCAGACTGTCGGAGAGAAGCGGGCGGAAGGCCGGGCGTGACTTGATCTTGGCATACCATTCATGGACCAGCGCAGAGCGGGTCCAGTCCACATCCTTGATGTAGTCGAGACAGGACAGATGCGCGGCCGCCGTGAAATCGGCAAGCGTCATCTCGTTGCCGGCCAGCCATCGGCGCTGCCCCAGCAGCCAGTCCATGTAGTCGAGATGGAACTTTATCCGCGCCGAGCCCATCTTGATTCGCTGCGAATCTGGATATCCGCGCGCCATGATCTTCTTGTTCACCCGCTCGTAAAGCAGGTTCGACGTCACCTCGACATGGAACTTGTCATCGAACCATGTGCACAGGCGGCGCATCTCGTAGCGTGCTTCGGGCGCGCGCGGCACGAGACGAGGGTCGGGAATGGTTTCGTCCAGATATTCGCAGATTGCCTGGCTCTCGGTCAGCATCCGCCCCTCATGGCGCAGCACGGGCACCTTGCCGGCAGGGTTGCGACGCATGAAGTCCTGGCTGGGCTCCCAATAGCGTTCCTCGACCAGTTCGACCTCGATACGCTTCTCGGCCAGGGTCAGGCGGACCTTGCGGCAGAAGGGTGATAGGGGAACATGATACAACCTGGCCATCCGGGCATCCTGACTGCGACTACCCTCTCTTGCCGTGCCGTGCCGGGAAGTTCAACCGCTGACGCAATCTGCGCGGCCATCCCGCGCAATCGTGGCTGCACCATCCATCACGCTCGCGGCGCGATTGCGCAGAAACTGGGTGGGGTTCGCGGCGTCGCGGCTCTTCGGGGCCGGCAGCATGACCGCAAGGCGTGCCGCCTGTTGTGGGGTCAGATCGGTCGCCGAGGTACGGAAATAGCGCCGCGCCGCTGCCTCGACACCGAACACGCCCTCGTCGAATTCGGCCATGTTCAGATAGACCTCGAGAATGCGCCGCTTGGGCCAGAAGGCCTCGATCATGAGCGTGAAGCCGGATTCCAGTACCTTGCGGCTCCAGTCGCGGCCATGCCAGAGGAACACGTTCTTCGCGGTCTGTTGCGTCAGAGTCGAGGCGCCCCGCGTGCTGCCGGCCGCGATCACCTTGCGGATCTCGGCCATGTCGAAGCCCCAGTGCATGCAGAAATTCGCATCTTCCGCCGCAATGACCGAGCGCGCCATGACGGGCGCGATCCGCTCCAACGGCACCCATTCGCGCTCGATCACGCCAAGACGGCGGTATTCCTGCAGCATGTAGATTCCGCCCGGCGGGTTGACGAAACGATAGAGTAGCGCCCAAGCCATCGCGATAAGGAAGGCAATGGCCAGCACCCGCCACAGCAGGCGACGCAGCCAGCGAATGGCGTTGGCCAGACGCTCAAGCGTGCCGCGCCTGGCGCGGCCCGTCTTGCGGGCAGGTTTCTTGGCTGAACTGGCGCGGGACATGCGTTGAATCCCTCACGGATTGTGCAGCGCAGGTCAAGCCCGGATGCGCCGACACGCAAATGCGCCATGCGGGTCAGTGCGCAAAACACCATCCCGGATGTGGGGGCAATCCTCAGCGTGTCGGCACCGGCTCCTCGCCGCGATAATCATAGAAACCGCGCTGGGTCTTGCGGCCCAGCCAGCCAGCCTCGACATATTTCGTCAGCAGCGGGCAGGGGCGGTATTTCGTATCTGCCAGCCCGTCATGCAGCACGTTCATGATCGCAAGGCAGGTGTCGAGTCCGATGAAATCGGCCAGCTCCAGCGGGCCCATCGGGTGGTTGGCGCCCAGTTTCAGCGACTCGTCGATCGACCGGACCGAGCCCACACCCTCGTACAGCGTATAGACCGCTTCGTTGATCATCGGCATCAGGATGCGGTTGACGATGAAAGCGGGGAAATCCTCCGCGCTGGCGGCTGTCTTGCCCAGTTTCTCGACCACGGCCAGCAGGGTCTTGTAGGTGGCCTCGTCGGTTGCAATGCCGCGGATCAGTTCGACAAGCTGCATCACCGGAACCGGGTTCATGAAGTGAAACCCCATGAATCGCTCGGGCCGGTCGGTGCGGCTGGCCAGCCGCGTGATCGAGATGGAAGAAGTGTTCGAGGTCAGGATCGTGTGCGGCTGGATATGCGGCAGCAAGTCCTCGAAGATCGCCTGCTTGACTGTCTCGCGCTCGGTCGCGGCCTCTATGATCAGGTCGCTTGCGCCCAGATCGGCCAGCCGGGTGGTGGTGCGGATGCGCGCCATGGCCGCGGCCTTGTCCTCGGGGGATGTCTTGCCGCGTGTGACCTGCCGCTCGATATTGCGGTCGATCAGCGAAATGGCCTTGTCAAGCGCCTCCTGCGAGATGTCATTGAGCAGCACGTCATAGCCCGCCAGCGCAAAGACATGGGCGATACCATTGCCCATCTGGCCTGCGCCCACCACGCCGACAGTCCTGATCTCCATCCCGCCTGCTCCTGTCCATTTCTCGCGCCCGAACATACCGTGCGCAGTCCATTGTGCAAGCGCGAAAGGCGTCACGTGCGCGCCGGCACAACCTGCTGCACGATCCCCACCAGACCCAGGTAGAGACTGGTCGCAATGAGCCCCAGCGTCACCGCCTGCGGCTGATCGAAACCCGCCCAGGCCGCCCAGCCCGCAAGGCAGGTCCAGAGCAGCGCCACTGGCAATGACAGGCTGCGCCAGCGGGCCGTGCGCACGGGATGGATGAATTTCAGCGGCGTGAACATGGCAATGGCCAGAAACACGACAATCGCAAGGATGATCCAGAAATCCGGGCTTGCCGCAAAGATCACCACGGCGGCCATGTTCCAGCACGCCGGAAAGCCCTGAAAGGAATTGTCGGCCGTCTTCATCCGCGTATCGGCGAAATACAGAACCGAGGTGAAGGTGATGACGATGATGGCGATCCACCCGGTCCAGCCGGGCAGAAGCCCCGACTGGAACAATGCAAAGGCCGGGATGAAGACATAGGTCAGGTAGTCGATGATCAGATCCAGCAGCACCCCGTCGATGGTATTGGCGCGTTCCTTGACCCGATAGCGCCGCGCGAGCGGGCCATCGATTCCATCGACGATGAAGGCCACCACCAGCCACAGGAACATCATCGCCCAGTCGCCCTGCACGGCTTCGAGCAGCGCCAGCATGGCAAAGACTGCGCCTGTGGCCGTGAACAGATGGACCGAATAGGCTTTGAAGCTCGAACTCACTCAGTCTGTCCTTTGCTGACGGCTCGTTCCTGCTTTGCAAGCCTCGCCCCGAAATGCAAGTAACGAATATCGGGTGCCTGTCGCTTTGCCGCCTGATGAAAACCTTGGGCAACGGGGCAGCCACCGGTCTTGAATCCTCGCGGTCAGGCGTGGGCGCGCGGGTGCGCTGCGTCATAGATCTCCATCAGCCGGCTCCCGTCGACTGCCGTATAGACCTGCGTCGAGGCCAGCGAGGCATGGCCCAGAAGCTCCTGGATCGCGCGCAGATCCCCACCTGCCGCAAGCAGATGCGTGGCAAAGGAATGGCGCAGCGCATGCGGTGTGGCGCTGGCAGGCAGGCCGAGTTGCATGCGCGTGGCCGCCATGACCTGCGCCACATGGCGCCGGTTCAGTGCGCCCCCGCGCGCGGCCCGGAACAGCGGCTGGTCCGGCGCCACCGGATGCGGGCAGGTGCGCAGATAGGCCTCGACCGCCTCGCGCGCGGCGGGCAGGACCGGCACCAGCCGTTCGCGCCCGCCCTTGCCCCGGATGCGCAGCACCTCGCGCAACGGTGCATCGCGCCTGGTCAGCCCCAGCGCCTCGGAGATCCGCAGCCCGCAACCGTAAAGCAGCGTGACCACCGCCGCATCGCGCAGACCCGTCCAGTCATCGCGGGTCTGAAAGGGCACGGTCGCGATGACATCGCGGGCAGACTCGCTGCTGAGCGGGCGGGGCAGGGAGCGGGCGAATTTCGGGGCCTTGGCGGCAAGAATGGCCGAGATGTCGAAGCCTTCGCGCTCGGCCATCCAGCGCGCGAAACTTTTCACCGCAGAGAGCTTGCGCGCGAGGCTGCGCGCCCCGATGCCGGTGCCGCGCGTGGCGGCCATCCAGGCGCGCATGTCCGATTGCGTGAGCGCGGCCAGTTGACGCACACCGGCAGAGCCGCCCAGATGCCCGGCAAGAAAGCCCAGAAACCCCGTGACATCCTGCGCATAGGCGTCAAGCGTGTGCGGCGAGGCGCCATCCAGCGCGCGCAGATGCCCCAGCCAGCCCTGCAAGGCATCACGCATCCCGGGCGACACCCCGTTCATGCGAGCCAGCGACGCATGGACCTTTCGAAAATGCCCGCGAAAAAGGACAGCAGATCCGTGCCCTGGCCCGGCTTGAACATGTGCGGGCTGTCCGAGGCCATGACCAGCATGCCGTTCATCCGCTCTGCCCCTAGGTCAAGCCGCATGCAGGCTTCCGACCGCAGGTCGGGAGTTTTCGCGCCATAGAGCACATCCGTCTGCGGAATGGCCTGCCGCAGCAGCACCTGCCGCGTGGTCGGGCCGCGCTCGGAACTCATGTAGCTCTCGATGAAGCCGGGCTTGACCACGCAGAGCACATCCGAAATCCGCTCCAGTGCCGGGTCGGGGCCGGCCTCGGGACTCTCCAGCACCAGTCTGATCGCATCCAGGTTCAGGATCTGCGCCACATCCGTCCCCAGATTGCGCAGGAAATCCTCGAACTGCACCGGGTCCATCATACGCAGGATGGCACGGTGAATCTGGTTGGTGCCTGCAAGGTTCTCATAGGCGGCGGCAATCACGGCGCGATGGGTCTCTTCCAGACGGTCCAGCCGGGCTTCGAGGCGCTCCATCGCCAGACCGCGCAGGTCCACGATATTGTCGCCCATGCCGCGCTCGCTGGCCGAAACCAGCGTGCGCATCACGTCCTTGTCGTCGAGAATCAGCCCGGGATCGGCGAGAATGCGCGCGCGAAATTCCGTGACCACGTCAGTCTTGAGTGCTGTTCCTGTCATGTTGGTGCCTGTCCGCTCACTGCCCGGTTTCTGATTTGTTGGGCAGACTATAGCGTATCACAGTATTTTTTGGCCAGTTTTTTCCCAATCTTTCAGAAACTGTGCCAGCCCGGCATCTGTCAGCGGATGGCTGGCCAGTTTGCGGATCACTTCAGGCGGAGCGGTCATCACGTCGGCCCCGATGCGCGCGGCGTCCAGCACATGGTTGACCGAGCGGATCGAGGCCGCGAGGATCTGCGTCTCGAATCCGTAATTGTCATAGATCCTGCGGATATCGCCGATCAGGTCCATCCCGTCGATCGCAATGTCATCCAGCCGCCCGATGAAGGGCGAGATGAAGGTCGCGCCGGCCTTGGCCGCCAGCAGCGCCTGATTGGCCGAGAAGCAGAGCGTGACATTGACCATCTTCCCTTCGCCGGTCAGCACCTTGCAGGCTTTCAGCCCGTCCCATGTCAGCGGAAGCTTGACGGTGATATTGGGCGCGATCTCGGCCAGGCGGCGACCCTCGGCAATCATGGCGTCGGCGTCCAGTGCGACCACTTCGGCCGAAACAGGGCCATCGACCGTCTCGCAGATCTCGCGCGTGACCTCGATGATGTCGCGCCCGGATTTCAGGATCAGCGAGGGATTGGTCGTCACCCCGTCCACCATACCAAGATCATTGAGTTCCCGGATGGCTGCGATATCGGCAGAATCGACAAAGAATTTCATGGCATGCCCCTTTGGCTTGAACCCCGGTTACGCCCGCGTCATACCGTAAGGGCTCTGCTATCGAAAGCCCCCTGATGCATGATGCCGCTCCGGTATTCTTTGACAAAGGCACGCCCTGCGGCGTGCTGACCGCTGAACCGCTGGACCGCGCGCTGGATTACCTTGCACCCGAAGGCGGGTGCTGGCTGGGGGCCTTCGTCGAGGTTCCGCTGGGGCCGCGCCGCGTTCTCGGCGTGGTCTGGGGGGACGCAGAGGGGGGCTTTCCGCGTGCGAAACTACGCCCTGTCCATCGCGTGCTCGAGGCCGCTCCGATGCGCGGGGAGTTGCGCGCATTCCTGATCCGGGCGGCAGAATACACCATGACGCCGCTGCCCGCGATGCTGCGCCTGGCGACCCGCGTTCCGGGGCTGGGGCAGGGAACAATGACGCGCAAGCTGCTGTTCCGGGGCGCGGCGGAGCCTGCGCGCATGACCGAGGCGCGGGCGCGGGTGCTGGCTACCTTTGATGCCTTCGGGGGCGCCGGGCTGGCGCCCGGCGAACTCGCGCAGGCAGCAGGGGTGACGGCTTCGGTCGTGTCCGGGCTGGAAAAGGCCGGCGCGCTGGTCGCGCGT
>SKYA01000160.1 GCA_007128135.1 Paracoccaceae bacterium
GCGCGAAGCGCGCGCCCTCCTCGAACCCGGTCCTATCTCTCCCGGCGCCCCTCGATATGCTTGCGCAGCTTGGAGGGGGCCGCCTTCTTGCGTCCCTTGTAGGGGTTCTTGTCGCCCTGAGAACGCAGGAACACCCGGATCGGCGTTCCCGGCATGTCGAACGCCTCGCGCAACCCGTTGACCAGATAGCGCGTATAGGCCGCGGGCAGTTCCTCGGGGTTCGAGCACATGATGACGAAACCGGGGGGGCGGGTCTTGGCCTGGGTCATGTAGCGCAGCTTGATGCGCCGTCCGCCGGGTGCCGGGGGCGGGTGCGCCTCGACCATGGCGCCCAGCCACTGGTTCAGCTTCGCGGTCGTCACGCGCCGGTTCCAGACCTCATGCGCGCGCAGCACTGCCGTGTGCAGCCGGTCGAGCCCCTTGCCAGTCATGGCCGAAACCGTGACCAGTGGCGCGCCGCGCAACTGTGGCAGCAGTTTCTCGAAGCCAGCGCGCAGTGCGCGCAGTTTCTCCTGCTTCTCGTCCTCGAGATCCCACTTGTTGACCGCGATCACCACCGCGCGCCCCTCGGTCTCGGCGAAATCGGCGATTCGCAGATCCTGCTGCTCGAAGGGAATCGCCGCATCCAGCAGCACCACCACCACCTCGGCAAAGCGCACTGCCCGCAGCCCGTCGGCAACCGAGAGCTTTTCGACCTTGTCCACCACCCGCGCCTTCTTGCGCATGCCCGCCGTGTCGAAGACCCTTACCGGCGTGCCCATCCAGCGCATGCTGACCGAAATCGAATCACGCGTGATCCCGGCCTCGGGGCCGGTCAGCAGCCGGTCCTCGCCCAGAATCCGGTTGATCAGCGTCGATTTCCCGGCATTGGGCCGGCCGATCACGGCAATCTGCAAGGGGCGCGCGGTTGTCGGCGCGAAATCCGCGTCCTCGTCCTCCTCCTCGACATCGACTTCCACCTCCGGCGCATCCGCCTCGGCCCGCGCGACAAATGCATCCGCCAGCGGTCGCAGGATGTGATACAACTCGTCCATCCCCTCGCCATGCTCAGCCGAGAGCCGCACCGGCTCGCCCAGCCCCAGCGCATAGGCGTCCAGCACCCCGGCCTCGCCTGCCCGTCCCTCGGCCTTGTTGGCACCAAGGATGACATGCGCGGCTCGCTTGCGCAGGATCTCGGCCAGAGCCTCGTCCACCGGCGTGATCCCGATGCGCGCATCGACCAGGAACAGGCAGATATCGGCCATGTCCACCGCGCGCTCGGTCAGCCGCCGCATCCGCCCCTGAAGGCTGTCATCCGTGACCTCTTCCAGCCCCGCCGTGTCGATCACGGTAAAGCGCAGGTCGCCCAGCCGAGCGTCGCCCTCGCGCAGGTCGCGCGTGACGCCGGGCTGATCATCGACCAGTGCCAGCCGCTTGCCCACAAGCCGGTTGAACAGGGTGGACTTGCCGACATTGGGGCGGCCCACGATGGCCAGCGTGAAACTCATCTCTCACCTCTCGAAAGCAAACATGGCCCCGCATCCGAGGGGCCATGCGCATGTGTCCGTCCTGTCCCGCTCAGCGATAGGCGGTCAGATGGCCATCCCGCGACACCACATAGAGCGTGTTGCCCACGACAATCGGGCTGACTGCAGCGCCCGAGCGCAGCGCGATCTCGCCCCGCATCTCGCCCGAGACCGGGTCAAAGCTGCGCAGCGCCCCGTCGCTTGATCCGACGATCAGCCGACCCCCGGCCAGCACCGGCCCGTAATGGGCAAAGATCCCGGCCCGCCTGCGCTCGCGCGTCTCGGTAAACAGGGGCAACGACTGCGCCCAGACAAAACGGCCTGAGCCCGCCTCCAGCCGCACCAGCCGATTGCGATCCGACATCAGGAACAGCGAACCGCCCGCAGGCCAGACCGGGCCATAGGCGGCCTCGTCGGCTGTCCAGACCGGGCGGCCGGTCTCGGCATTCAGCGCCATGACCCGGCCCGACTGGTTGCCGACATAGATCGTGTTGCCCTGCACCACCGGGTCGCCCGTCACATCGGTGACCGAAGCATAGGCCATCCCGATCCGCGTGCCCGCCACCGCGCGGCGCCACATGATCTGGCCGGTATCGCGCCGCGCACCGATCAGTTCGCCCGCCGGGGTCGGGAACAGCACAAGCGATCCCGCGACAGCAGGAGCCGCGCCACCAACCATGGACGAGGGCGAGGGTGCGCCGGAAAGCTGCCAGTCGGTCTGGCCGGTATCTGCATCAAGTGCCCAGCCGGTGCTGTCACTTGCCACCACATAGACATGCGCGCCCGCAATCGTCGGCGGTGCGGCCAGCGGCGCGTCAAATCGCTTGTTCCAGACCACCTCGCCCGTGCGCAGATCCAGCGCCCAGAGCATGGCAAAGGCCGACGTGACATAGAGCCTGCCACTCGCAATCGCCAGACCGCCACCCGAGGCGCTGTCGCCACTGCGCGTGTCCTGCGGGGTCAGGTCGCGCGTCCAGGCGACCTCGCCCGCTGTCGTCACTGCCGTCACCCGCGCGCGGCTGTCCAGCGTATAGATCAGCCCGCCGCTGACCACCGGCTCGGCGGTGATCCGGTGCCGTCTGCCCTCGCCCTGCCCGATCGGAACCGACCAGACCTGTTGCAGGGCACCACCCAGCGCCGGATGTGCGATCCGGGTCGAGGCCGCGCCGAGACGGTGGGTCCATTCGGAATTGACGGTCGCAGCGGGCAGCGAGATCGGCTCGGCACGGTTGGCCGGGGCCTCGCCCGCATCTTCGGAAAACGGCGCGCGCAGCGGGAAACGCTCGCCCTCCAGGATGAATTGGCGGTCACAGGCAGCCAGAAATCCGCCCAGGGCGAGGATGCCGATGCAGGTCCAAAGTTTCACCACAAGCTCCTATCGCTTCAGCCCGGAATGCCATGGGCCTGCAAATGACCCGCTGCAACAGCGGAATGTCCCTCAGCCCGACCCCGGCGCGCCGCCCAAGGCTGTCACAAGTTGCGAGACCCTGCGGCGCAGGGCGTCGGACACGTCGGATTGTGACAGCAAGTCCGTCAGGATTTCAATGGCTGTTTCACGATTGCCCTGCTCCAGTTGCAGCAGCGCCGATTGCTCCAGCGCCAGCGGGCGCAGGGGCTGGCCCGGTTGCGACAGGCCCGCCAGCAGGGTCTCGCGCTCGGCCAGGGGCAGATCCGCACCAGCTGCGATCGCGCGCTTGAGCGCTGCAAGCTGGCGATAGGCATCGGGCAGGGCAGGGTTCACCGAGGCCGCCTGCAGCGCATCGAGCGCCGCGCCGCGGTCGGTCTCCAGCAATTCGCCGGCCTGCATCAGCGCGATCAGCCCCGCCTGCGCGCCCGTCGTCTCGATCCGGCCCAGCGCGTTCACGCGAGCGGAATTCGCGTCATTTTCCAGCGCGGCCAGCACGGCATCACCAAAGGCTTCGGCACTGGCGCGCGCGCTGGCCTTGCGCCATTCATTCCAGGCCGCCCCGCCGACAATCAGCACCACCGCCAGCACGGCAATCCAGCCATAGCGGCGCATATAGCCCATCATCTTGTCGCGGCGCAGCTCTTCTGTCACCTCGTCGATGAAACTGTCGGGATTGCTCACGAGCCCACCTCACACCATATCCGCCCCACATAGCCTGAAGCGCGGCAGAATGCCAAGCCTGTAAGCACGAATTCGCGCATGGACGCTGGCGAGAACTCCATGTTAACAAGAATAACATTGCTTGATTTTCTGCGCCTGCAAAACTAATCTGAACTGGTCAGTTCAGCGTAGAAGCATTATGTGGGCGGAATGTTCGGGGAACAAGGTGGACTGAATGCGGTTTTTCCCTCTGGTAACAGCTCTGACCGTCACCTTCGTGATGTATCTCCTGATCATGGAGCGTGACACGCTCCTCGGCTTTGCCGGAGTCGTCGCCGCCGAGACCGAGGAGGTCGAACAGGCCCCCGAGGCGGCCCTAGTGCGGGTGGTGGGACTGCGCTCGACAGTGCAGCCCGTGGCCGGCACCGTCGTGCTGCGCGGCCGGACCGAGGCGATGCGCAAGGTCGAGATTCGCTCCGAGACCTCGGGACTGGTCATCTCCGACCCGATCCGCCGCGGCGCAAGTGTCAATGCGGGCGACCCGCTCTGCGAGGTGGCGCCCGGCGTGCGTAAGGCGGCCCTTGACGAGGCGCAGGCGCGTCTGGCGGAGGCCGAGATCAACCTGCGCGCCGCCGAAGGCCTGTCCGAAGGCGGCTTTGCCCCCGAAACCCGTGTCGCCAATGCCCGCTCCGCGCGGCTGTCGGCGCAGGCCGCCGTTGACCGCGCCGTGGAAGAGATGGCGCGGCTGGTCATGCACGCGCCGTTTGACGGGCTGCTTGAAACCGACACCGCCGAACTTGGCGCGCTGCTGCAACCCGGCGCGCTCTGCGCCACGCTGATCCAGCTTGACCCGATCAAGCTGGTCGGTTTCGTGACCGAGGCACAGGTCGATCTGCTGGAAACAGGCGCCCCTGCGGGCGCGCGTCTGGCCTCGGGGCGCGAGGTGATGGGCACGGTCAGCTTCATCGCCCGCTCGGCCGACCCCCAGACGCGGACCTTTCGCGTCGATGTCACCATCCCCAACCCCGACGGGCAGATTCGCGACGGGCAGAGCGCCGATATCCTGATTTCGGGCCAGAGCCAGCAGGGCCATTTGATTCCCGGCTCGGCACTGACGCTCAATGACGCGGGCGAACTGGGCCTGCGTCTGGTCGATGACGATGGACTGGTCAGCTTTGCCCCCGCCCGCATCCTGCGCGACACCGCCGATGGCATGTGGCTGGCCGGCCTGCCCGACGAGATCGGCGCCATCATCGTGGGGCAGGAATTCACCCGCGAGGGCGCCCGCGTCCATGTCACCTGGCGCGAGGAGCCAGCGCAATGATCGGCATCGTCGCCTGGGCGGCCGCCCGCGCGCGCATGATCCTGGCGATCCTCGCCATGGTGCTCGTCGCCGGAACCGCCGCCTATATCGGCCTGCCCAAGGAGGGCGAGCCCGATATCGAGGTTCCCGCCGTCATCATCACTGTCCCCTTCCCTGGCATTTCGGCCGTGGATGGCGAATCGATGCTGGTCAAGCCGATGGAGGCAGAACTCGCCGACCTTGACCGGCTGAAGAATATCAGCGCCTTTTCCGCCGAGGGGTTTGCCGCTGCCGTGCTGGAATTCGAGTTCGGCTGGGACAAGACCGCCACCATGGCCGATATCCGCGACGCCATGGGCCGCGCCGAGGGAAAATTCCCCGAGGGCGCGCAGAACTACTCGATCTCGGAAATCAACTTCTCGCAATTCCCGATGATCATCGTCGCGGTCTCGGGCGATGTGTCCGAACGCACGCTCCTGCGCGCCACGCGCGACCTTCAGACCCGCATCGAGGCGCTGGACTCGGTGCTCGAGGCCGAAATCGCGGGCGCACGCGATGAAATGGTCGAGGTCCTGATCGACCCGCTGCGGCTGGAAGCCTACAATGTCACGGCGGGCGAGCTGATCCGCGTCGTCACCGGCAACAACCAGCTTGTCGCAGCCGGCGAGGTCGAGACCAGCGCGGGCGCCTTTTCCGTCACGGTGCCCTCCAGCTTCTCCAGCCCCGAAGACATCTACCGCCTGCCGGTCAAGGTGAATGGCGATTCGGTCGTGACCCTGGGCGATCTGGCCGAGATCCGCCTGACCTTTGCCGACCGTCAGGGCACCGCGCGGTTCAATGGCGAGACCAATCTTGCCATTCAGGCCATCAAGCGCAAGGGTTTCAACGCCATCGACACCTCGCGCGCCGTGCGCGAGGCGATCGAGATCGAGCGCGCGACTTGGCCCGAAGACCTGCAGGCCGCCATCCGCATCACACCCGCGCTCGACAAGTCCATCCAGACCGGCGAGATGGTGCGCCAGCTGGAAGGCTCTGTGCTGACCGCCATCGCGCTGGTGATGATCGTGGTGCTGGCCGCCCTAGGCGCGCGCTCGGCACTTCTGGTGGGTTTCGCCATTCCGACCTCGTTCCTGTTGTGCTTCATCCTTCTGGGGCTGATGGATGTCGCGGTGTCCAACATCGTCATGTTCGGGCTGATCCTCGCGGTGGGGATGCTGGTCGATGGTGCCGTGGTCGTGACCGAATATGCCGACAAGCGGCTGAAACTCGGTGACGGCCCGATGGAGGCCTATGTCAAAGCCGCCCGGCGCATGTTCTGGCCCGTCATCGCCTCGACCGCGACCACGCTCTGCGCCTTTCTGCCGATGCTGTTCTGGCCCGGTGTGGCGGGCGAGTTCATGGGGCTTCTGCCAGTCACCCTCATCTTCGTGCTGACCGCATCGCTGATCGTGGCGCTGATCTTCCTGCCGGTCATGGGCGGCATCACCGGTCGCCTCGCCCGCCGCCTCGGCCATGTCAGCGACGCGCTGCGCCGCCTGCCCTGGCTGTTGCGCCTGCCCTTTGCCGCCGCCTCTGCCGGGGCATTGTGGCTAGGCGCGATGCTGCTGCTGAACCCGGGCTATCTGGCAGGCAGCACCCAGGGCGCGCAGGGCATCGGCGACATGGTCCCCGGGGCGCTTCTGATGATGCTTGGCGCCATCGGCATCTCGACCACCTTCACCACGCTGGCACCGCAACGCAAGCCCAGCAAGATCGACGCCAGTCGCCACTATTCCCCCGCCGGCCTCGTGGCCAGGCTCTTTGTCGGCAACCCGGTCATGCCCATTGTTCTCGTCATCGGCGTCGCGGTCTTTGTCGCGGGCGTGTTCCAGTATTACGGCGCGAACAATCGCGGCGTGGAGTTCTTCGTCGAGACCGAACCCGAGGAAGGCATCATCTATGTGCGTGCGCGCGGCAACCTCTCACTTGCCGAAAAGGACGCGCTGGTGCACGAGGTCGAACAGGTCGCGCTTGCAGAGCCCGGCATCGCCTCGGTCTTCGCCTTCGCCGGCAGCGGCGGGCTGAACACCAATACCGCAGGCCAGGGCCCCCCGCGCGATTCCATCGGCCAGATCCAGTTCGAGTTGACCCACTGGCAGGAGCGCCAGGGCAGGCCCGGGATGCGCGGTCGCACGATCCTCGACCGGCTGGAGGAACAGTTCAACCGGATCCCCGGCATCGAGACCGAGTTCCTGATCGCCTCGGGCGGCCCGGCGGGGGCGAAACCCGTGCATCTACGCCTGACCGGGCAGGATTTCGACGCGCTGGAACAGGCGGTCGAGATCGTGCGCGCCCGCTTCGGGCAGACCGACGGCCTGTTCGACCTCGAGGATTCCCGCCCCGTCCCCGGCATCGACTGGCAGATCAATGTCGATACCGAAATGGCAGGCCGGTTCGGCGCCGATGTCGCCACGATCGGCGGCATGGTGCAACTGGTCACGCGCGGGCTTCTGCTCGACACGATGCGCGTTGACAGCTCGGCAGAGGAAATCGATATCCGCGTGCGCCTGCCCGAAAGCGACCGGCTGCTGGCAACGCTGGAAACGCTGCGCGTGCAGACGAATTTCGGCATGGTGCCGCTGTCGAACTTCATCACCACCGAGACCGTGCGCGCCCGCGGCCAGATCGACCGCATCAACCAGCAGCGCTTCTTCGACGTCAAGGCCGATGTCCGCCCGGGGCTGATCCGCGTCGTGGACCGCGACGGCAACACGGTGCGCGTCGCCACCCGCGCCGATCTGGTGCCGCGCGAACATGCCAGCGGCTCGGAGGGCTATCAGCGCGTGCGCGCCAATCTGGCCGAGATCGAGGCCAATGGCTGGCGGCAGGTTCCGGTCACGGCCACCGAAAGGATCGACACGCTGACCGACTGGCTGAGCAGCGCCACCCCCCTGCCCGCCGGCGTGGACTGGCGTTGGACCGGCGAACAGCAGGACCAGCAGGAAAGCACCGAATTCCTCACCTATGCGTTCACGGCCGCGCTGGGGCTGATGTTCGTGATCCTGCTCACGCAGTTCAACAGCATCTACAACTCGGTTCTGGTCCTGCTCGCGGTTGTTCTCTCCTCGGCGGGCGTGCTGATCGGCATGATCGTCATGGACCAGACCTTCTCGGTCATCATGACCGGGACGGGCATCGTGGCGCTTGCGGGCATCGTTGTGAACAACAACATCGTGCTGATCGACACCTATCAGAACTATGCAAGGATCATGCCCCGGATCGAGGCCATCATCCGCACGGTCGAGGCCCGTATCCGGCCCGTGCTGATGACCACCATCACCACAATGGCCGGGCTTACCCCGATGATGCTCGGCCTCTCGCTCGATTTCGTCAATGGCGGCTACTCGATCGACAACCCGACCGCACTGTGGTGGAAACAGCTGGCAACTGCTGTCGTGTTCGGACTTGGGGTGGCAACCGTGCTGACACTGATGGTTACGCCCGCACTCCTGGCGCTCCGCGTCTGGATCGAGAAGGGCGCCTATCGCGGGGCGCTGGGCCTGCGCTGGGCCTTCTCGAAACGCGACTCGGCTGCGCGTCGTGACCGCGCGCTGGAGAAGAAGCTCGCCTCCATTCGCGGGGCCGAATTGATCTGGGACGTTCCCCCCGAACCGGCGCAGCAGCAACTGCCGCTGCAACTGGGCGAACCCCTGCCGCCCGAACTGCCGCTTCGCGCCGCCGAATAGCGACCGGGTCGCGACGGGATACCGGACCTCGCGTTCATCCCCGAGACCCGTAGGGTGGGTCATTGACCCACCCTCCCGACGCTGCGCCGGAGACCGCCGTCACGCCCAGCGCGCCATCAGTGGCCGCAGCGCCACCCGCGCACGCAGACGCTGGGCCAGCATGAACATGCCGCCGATCTTGCGGTGCAGGAACAGCAATTCGGCAGGCGGCACATGCCAGAACTCCCGCGCCGCGCCCAGCGCCTGCCCCTCGCGCGCCAGATCCGCAACCAGCGTGGAGTGCCCGAAATCATACTGCCCCTCCTGGCGCAGCGGTGCGCTGGCCCGCAGGGCCAGCGCGACCAGCAGATCGCGTCGCGACGGCACCATCCGCGCACTGAAATAGCCCAGCGAGGCCATCAGCGCCGCCACTGCGGCCCGGTCCTCGGCCAGCAGCGCGCGCAAGAGCGCGCGATACCGGGCGGAAGTACCGGGCGCAATCGCACGGGTCGCACCGAAATCCAGCAGCACGATCCTCCCGTCCGGAGCCAGCCGGTAATTGGCGAAATTCGGGTCGGTCTGCATCTGCCCGAACTCGAACAACTCGCGCAGGGTCAAACCGATCAGCCGCGCGACAGCCGTATCGCGCATCTCCTGCGGGGCCTCGATCAGCGAGTCTATCGGCGCGCTCTCGACAAAACCCATCGCCAGCACCCGCCCCGTGCTCAGTTCCGGGCAGGGCGCCGGCACCACGAAGCCGGGATCGCCCGCCAGCCGCGCAGAAAAATCCGCCAGCGCCGCAGCTTCGCGCCGATAATCGGCCTCGTCATGCAACTGCACCCGCGCATCCTCCAGCAGGCGGCCGATCTCCAGGTCCTTCGGCAGCACTCCGGGCACCCGCAACAGACGCCCCAGCGTGCCCATGTCACTGTCAATGCTTGCCGCCACGCCGGGGAACTGCACCTTGACCGCCAGCGCGACGCCCTCGCGCGTGACCGCCCGGTGCACCTGCCCGATCGAGGCTGCCGCAACAGGCCGCACATCGAAACGCGCAAGGCGCTTCTGCCAGCCCGGACCCCATTGTGCCGTCAGCACATCGCGCAGTTGCCGCGGCGGCATGGCGGGTGCATTGGCCTGCAACTGCGCCAGGATGGCCGTCAGTTCGGGCGGCAGGGCCGCACCATTCTCCATCGAGAGCATCTGCCCCAGCTTCATCGCGGCCCCGCGCAGATGCGCAAGCCCCCCGGCCAGCCGCAGCGCATTGGCAGGCGTCAGCGCCGCCCGCGCCAGATCCGGCCTGCGCCCGCGCAGCAACGCGCCCATCGCGGACCCGAGCGAGGCACCCAGTATCCCGCCCGCAACCTGCCCCATGCGCAGGTTGCGCGCGAGCGCGCGTTGCGGGACGGGACGAGGTGAGAAAAGGTCATGCCGTGTCATCAGGGCATAGATGGCGCCAATATCGTGCATGTCGAGACAGGGGCCTGTTTTTCCGGGCA
>SKYA01000044.1 GCA_007128135.1 Paracoccaceae bacterium
ACGCGCACATCCGAAAACTCCACCCCCTCCAGCGTGCGGGTCAGGACAGCGCGCGACAGGTCAGGCAGGATGGTGTTGGTGATGATATTGTCCACCATCCGTCCACCACTGTCGGGGTCGCGGCATTGATCCACGATATGATCCACAACTGCATCTGCATAGACCATTTTTGCGCCATGCCCCGCCTTCATCCGGCCCACGATGGCACTGAGTTTCAGCCGCACAATGCCCGCGAGAACCTCGGTAGAGAGCGGGAAATAGGGGATGGTCACGATGCGCCCCAGAAGCGCGGGCGGGAACACGGCTTGCAGATGTGGGCGCAGCGCGGCGGTCAGCACTTCGGGTTCGGGGCGGGTTTCGCCCTTGGCGGCCATTTCCATGATAACTTCGGTGCCGACATTCGAGGTCAGCAGGATCACGCAGTTCTTGAAATCGATGCGTCGCCCGGTGCCATCTTCCATGATCCCCTTGTCGAAAACCTGAAAGAACAGCTCATGCACATCAGGGTGCGCCTTTTCGACCTCATCGAGCAGCACGACCGAATAGGGTTTGCGGCGCACCGCCTCTGTCAGGCGCCCCCCCTCGCCATATCCGACATATCCCGGAGGCGCGCCCTTGAGCGCGGACACCGTGTGCGCCTCCTGAAACTCTGACATGTTTATGGTAATGACATTCTGCTCGCCACCATAGATCGCTTCGGCCAGGGCCAGTGCGGTTTCGGTCTTTCCCACGCCCGATGGGCCGCAGAGCATGAACACCCCGATGGGCTTGCCGGGATTGTCGAGCTTGGCGCGGTTTGTCTCGATCCGCTTGGCGATCTGCAACAGGCCGTGGTCCTGTCCGATCACGCGCTCGCGCAGCCTGTCCGGGAGTTCAAGAATGGCGCGCAATTCATCCGTCACCATGCGGCCCACGGGAATACCTGTCCAGTCGGAGATCACGCTCGCAACCGCCTGTTCATCGACATGCGCATAGATCATGCGCCGGTCCGCATCGCCGGTTTCGAGGTCGGTGACGCGGTCTGACAACACCCTGCGCAGGCTGTCTTCATCTGCGGGGGCGTCCTCGCCTGTCGCCCCGCCCGGGGTGTCGCCTGTTGCAACGCTGGCCGCTTCTGCGGTTAACTCTGTTGTCGTATCGGGCGCCTCCTCCGTCGGGTTGTCATCTGCGGCCTCGGCCGTCCCTGCGCGCGCGGCGGCGAGTTTCTCCCGCAGCGACAGGATATCCTCGACCAGTTCCTTCTCGCGTGTGTAATCGACCTCGGCGGCAGCGAGTTTCTCGCGCAGCGCGGTCAGTTCCTCGGCAATCTCGGCGAGCCGCGCGGGATTCTGCGTGCCCAGATCCGCCTGTGCCTCCTGTGCGGCCTGCTCGCGTTCCAGCGCCTCGATTTCGGCGCGCAGGTCGGCCACCATCGCAGGCGTTGCCGACTGGCTGATCGCAACGCGTGCGGCTGCCGTATCTAGCAGCGAAACGGCCTTGTCTGGAAGTTGCCGTGCGGGCAGATAGCGCGCGGATAGGTTGACGGCCGCCACTACGGCTTCATCGGCAATGCGCACCTTGTGATGTGCTTCCATGGGCCCGAGAATGCCACGCAGCATCGTGCAGGCACGCGGGATTGACGGCTCATCGACATTGACCGGCTGGAAGCGCCTCGTCAGGGCCGGGTCTTTTTCGAAATGCACGCGGTATTCGGCCCATGTGGTGGCGGCCACCGTGCGCAAGGTGCCGCGCGCAAGGGCCGGTTTCAGGAGATTCGCGGCATCCCCTGTGCCCGCCGCTCCGCCCGCGCCGATAAGGGTGTGCGCCTCATCGATGAATAGTATGATGGGCGTTGGGCTGGACTGCACCTCGTCAATCACCGAGCGCAGGCGCTGCTCGAATTCGCCCTTCATGCTTGCCCCCGCCTGCATCAGACCGATATCGAGCGCGAACAGCCGCACGCCCTGCAGCGCAGGGGGCACCCTGCCCGCAACCAGCGCCTGCGCGAAACCTTCCACGACGGCAGTCTTGCCAACACCCGCCTCGCCGGTCAGGATGGGATTGTTCTGCCGCCTGCGCATGAGCACGTCGATGATCTGCCGGATCTCCTCGTCGCGACCGACGATCGGGTCCATCTTTCCCGACTCCGCCTGCGCGGTCATGTCCACGGCAAAGCGCCCCAGCGCCGTGCTGCCCCCCGGCCCGCCGGCGGCTGCTGCACCGCTGTCGCCGCCCGCGGAAGACCCAAGTCCGGAGCCATCCATCGGGCGCATGTCCTCTTCCTCGGACCCAGCCCAAAGTGTGCGTGCATCGCCTGCGATATGGTCGGCATCGAGCGTGCTCAGCAGCGGGCTGAGCTGTGCTACCGCCCGATACAGATCACGCGTGCGCAACATCGCCACCAGCACATGGCCCGAGCGGATTTGCGCCTCACCGAACAGAAGTGTCGCATAATGCCAGCCCCTGTCCAGCGCATCGGCCAGATGGCCGGAAATACCCGGCATTTCGGTGACATTGCGCTTGAAGCCTGCAATCGCCTTTTGCAGGTCGGCCATAACCCGGCCCCGGTCCATACCAAGCTGCTGCAGTGTCACGGCCATGTCCGAGCGTTCATTTGCAAGCAGGTGATACAACCAGTGAGCCAGTTCAACATGCCGGTTGCCTTCGCCCTTGGCATGACGCAGCGCCTTCATGAAGGCGTCATAGCCCACCCGGTTGAGCTTTCCGGCGACGGTTTCGAGGCTGATTTCGGTCATGGGATCACTCCTTCAGGGGCAGGGGGCTGATTTCAGTGCGCCATGGATACAGGCGGATGGGGGGCAGTGGCCGAAAACACGGCGCAAAGGCGCTCGGCTCGGGGGGCGGGATTGTCTTCGTCGCTCCCGTGGGTGGACGGTGACAGGCTGAAACTTGTCCAGCCTAACTGTCCGGCGGCACCCAACCGTGTGGGCGGCAGCATCGCCTCGGGAAGGCTCAGGGCAATATCGACCTCCACCGTGGGACCGAGATAGGCCCGCAGGAAGTCCACCAGCCGTCGACATTCTGGCTGGCCCGGCAGGAAGGCATGGTATTCGTCCAGATCGCGGCAATGCAGCACAAGGCGCAGCTTGTCATTCAGGCTGAAGGCGCGCGTGCCGAGGCAAATGTCCTGTCCGAGGCTGCTGGCGCGCTGGCCAAGCCGCGAGCAATCAGCAGGATCAAACTCCAGCCAGGTGCCGACATGTTCTTCCAGAGTGACCGGCGTGCCGAGAATATGCTTCAGGCACCGGCGCAGGCGCGACGCCGAGCGGAGCCTCGAAGAAATCAGCCCCGCCAGCCCCAGGCGGATCATGTCGGGCAGGCTGTCCCGATCCTGTGTAGCAGGGGTGCCCAGCCCGATCAGTGAACCCAGCCAGATGCGGAAACGGTCATCCTCGGGGCGGTCCATCTGTACCACCGGGCGCGCATCCGCCCAGGCGCGGTAGAACAACTGCACGAAACGCGCGGAGAAAATATCGGCAAAACGCGCAAAGGACGGGTCGTTATGGCGGACCATCCATTGCCGGGCTTCTGCGGTCAGGGGCAGGGGCAGTGCACCCTGAGGTCCGAAATAGCCCATGAACTGCACATGAACATCCGTGGCAGCTCCATGATGAAACTCGACTCTTGAAACATTGCAGGACGGAAATTCGAGGAACGGGTCCTGACGCGGGATGACGATTTCCTGTTTCAGCGTCACGGACCTGCCCAGTCGGGGCAGATCAGGATGTGCGGCCTCGAGTCGGCGCAACAGGCTGAGCACATCGAAGGTATGGGGCTCCTCGATCATGCGAGCGCGGAGGGTTTCGGGCACGGTCATGGCAGGCCGCGCCTGCGCGCTGGCCAGGGCGGTCGGCTTGCGGACCGTAGCGCTGCTCACAGCACTGGTCCCGTACCGGACCGCGGTGCAAATCGCAGGACTTCGCCGCGAGATTGCGAGCGGATGATGGTCTGGGTAAAGCTGTTGACCTGTACATGATCCGCCAGAAAACGGTCGAGCACGGCTGCGAGCAATGCAAAGCCAGCCCCTTCGAAGGCGCGGTCGTCAAAGGTCAGCGTCACCTGCAACCCGCGTACGGGCGCAAAGCCGTCCGCGTGGCGGATCGAGCGAGTGATCGGACGGATCTCGGATCCGACCAGCCCCTGTACCTGCCGCGAGGTAATGGCATCCGACAGATCGGCAAAGAGCGAAAGCACTTCGCGAAGACCGTTGGCAGGGTCTTCCTCGGAGCGGTCGTGCAGCCCCATATGATTGAACTGCAGACAGTTTATGAGTTGCCAGAGCCGTGCTCCCCCGGTCCCATCGGCGCGTGCGCTTTGGCTGAGCGGCGATTCCTGCTCTGAAAGTGCGTCACGTGGACGAGTCGGACCTGCCAGGCATCGCAGGCTGACCAGGGTATCATCGACAAGGTGAAAGTCAGCGGCCTGAAGTCCGATGGGCAATTGTGCAGGCAAGTGGCGATTGGTGCATAGAAGATCGGCCTGAAGGGCGCGCACCATTTCGCCGCCGGGCGGTTCGTGCAGGCTGACCAGGGTTTCGGACCCTGAGTAGGGGCGGTTCGGGTTGCGGCGCAACTCCGACAGTGCTACCCGGCGCGGACGTCGGCGAAGACTGTAGTAGAGCGCCTCGCGCGGTCGTGCCTCGCGTCCCGGCAGAGCATAGACCGGCCAGACCGGGACGGCCGTCTTTCCATCGCCGTAGAAGGCGCGCATCCTTGTGACAGAATGAATCTCGTAATGCTCGACGGGGCTGGACTGCGGATAGAGCAGATAATCCTGCTTGCGGTCATCAATCTTCACACGCGCGCTGCGCTCGTTGAACAGGTTGATCGCAGGCACCACATGCAGGCAGAAATTCGCTGGCCCCAGAACAGGTGCCAGTCTGGCATCGGCATGTCCGAACTCGAAAAGGATATCGAAAACTGGCGCATCAATCTGCGCCAGAGCCTGATCGAGTTGTGCCAGCCGGAATCCAAGGAATTTCTGCGGGAGGATGTGAAACTCCTTGAGCAAGGCAAAACCCGGGAAGGCACGCCCCTCCTCGGGGAAAAACGCTTCGTCTTCGTCAAAGCCGATCTGCTCGATGAACCCGGCAGGCACTGGCGCAAAGACGGGGTCGCCATGTGCATCGAGCCAGCGAAGGGTGATGCGCAGGCAGGCGCCAAAGATCTGCTCGTATAGTGCCGACATTTCCGAAGGCGTGCCATTCAGATGCACCGGGAGGCGCTTCAGCCCGGCGCGGGCCAGTGCATTGACCGGCTTGAACTGCTCGCGTGCCTTGGCATCGGTCGGCAGCGCGTCTGGGTCCGGCTTGTTCGGGCCGATGCGCCGCACCAGCCTCAGACGCAGGCCAGCCGCTGTTCCTGGCGTCACTTCCAGCCCGAGCGCCTGTAACGCCCCGACCCCGGTCGTGTAACTGGCCCGGTCGACCTCGAGCGGCCACAGCTCAAGTGGCGCGGACAGACGGAAGCGGCATTGCACGCGTTGGTCGCGATCACGGTAACTGGCATCCATGTAACTGCCTGGGGCAAAGCGGCACCCTGTCGCCAGATCGGGGCTGTTAAAGTCGGGTGCGGCCTGCATCAGCGCCGCAGATGGCACCGGGCACAGGTAGCCCGGCAGAAGCTGTTCCAGCAGAGCCGTGGTAAAGGTAGAGAACTCTGAATTGAGCTTGAGGTGCACCCGCGCGGCCAGGAAGGCCGCGCCTTCCAGCAACCCCGCCAGCCCCGGATCCATTCGGTCGCGCGCCAACCCTCCCAGACGGTCAGCCAGTCCGGGAAATTCCAGCGCGAAGGCTTCAGCGCGCTCATAAAGAAGTCCCAGTTCGCGCTCGTAGAGGTCAAGGAATTCCTGTTTCATCCGGTCGTGTCTCGCCCGTCCTTGGAACTGTCACCTGAACGCGTGAGGGACTGTTCCATGCCCGGCGGCACATGGCGCCTGCGCCTCATGGCCGCCGCAGCGGCCGATGAGGGGGCTGCTGCTCTTGCCTGCCCGCGTGAGAGATTGCGCAGATCGACCTTGCCCGAGCCGACATCGATCTCGGCCACGAATTCCAGGGGTACATCTACGGGACGGCACAAGAGGTCTGCATTCACCGAAAAGGCGACGCGCTGGTTGACATCGTCGCTGCTGTCCTTTCGCTCGATTTCCAGCGAGGTCGGGTCCAGGCGCGGCTCATGCGCCAGCAGTGACTGGCGCAGGCTCTCGGCCAGTTGGGGCAGCTTGTCCGAATCTGTGGTCAGATGTACGAGATCCTGCATTCCGAAATTCAGCACCGAACGGCGCACATACGGGTGATCCCGCAGATCCAGTACCGAGTTCAGATTGACCGTGTTCAGCAAATGGCCGAGGTCAACATCCAGACTCTGGCGCAGCTGCGCCTCATTGGAACTCAGCCGGCTGCTACGCTGCGATATGATGCGCGCGCCATCCTTGGAGTAATTGATTTCAGCTTGGCGCGCATCCCCCGCGCGTGCGGCATCGCGAAAAGCCTGCAGAAGGGGGGTATGCAGAACATGCGTGCGATTGTTTTTGCCGATACTTGTTTTCTGACGCATCTGGCCGCCCCCTGCGCATGCAATCGCAACAGCATGACAGGACGATCGTCTCCGGCCTCTCCCTCTACCTGCGACGGCAGGGGACGGCTAGGCAGAGGAATGTCATGCGACCGTCCTGCAGACGATGCCATGTGTGTATCCGGGCCAGCCACGGGTTGATCTCCGGCCCGGATACCTGTCTTGCGCCGGTTGTGTGGTACGGACCACGCCATCCGGAAAAGGAAGGGATCACCCTTTCTTGTTCGCTGCAATGTCCCAGGCTGCGGTGGCCGAACCCTTCGCCCCGCCTTTGTCGTCCTGCTGCTGATACTTGATCTCGAACCAGGCGAAGTTGAAGGTCACGGTTTCCTGGACGCGGTCCAGATCGCCCATGGCCCCGCCGGTGTTGTAGGATGAGACGATAATCTTCTTCATCTTGATGGTAAGGTAATCAAGGGGTTTGGCACCCCCGGCCTTGCGCACAACCAGCGTGCCGTCGTCGATATGCTCACCCGAGGTACAGGCCTGGATCAACTTGTGCGTGGCGAGATCGACATATTTTGTCAGGGTCAAATCCTGAACGGCGACCTTGCCGCCACCCCCGCCTGTTGCCGTATGCGTGGTGCCGCTCTGGCTCATACCCCAGTTCCAGGCGAGGATGTCGATCTCGTCCTTATGGCCGTCAATCACACTTTCGCCCTTGATCTCGTTCGAGAGCTTGAGAAGAATGTCTACAGACATGATGTCCTCCGATGTTTTGAACTCAGTTGGGTGTATTTAACGCGGGTTGTCAGTTCGACGGCAGCTTGGACACAAGACTCATACCGATATCCATGCCCTCCAGTTGAAAATGCGGGCGCAACAGAAATTTGCCGACATAATAGCCCGGATTTTCCGGATCCTCAATCACTTCCACCTTGGCCCCGGCCAGCGGCAGTCGCGCCTTTTCGGCCTCGCTGGCGCCCGAGGGAGAGATATGGACGTAGTTGCTGATCCAGTCCTGCAACTCGTATTCGAGTTGCGCGCGCTCTCGGTTCGAGCCGATCTTGTCGCGCACCATATGCTTGAGGTAATGCGCAAAACGCGAGACCGCGAACATGTAGGGGATGCGGGCAGACAGGTTTTCCGAGGCCGTGGCCTCGGCGCTCTGCATCTTCTTGGGCTTGTATAGCGACTGCGCGCCGATGAAGGCTGCCTTGTCGGTGTTCGACCGATGCACCAGACTTATAATTCCGGCCTTCGAAAGTTCTGCCTCGCGTCGGTCGGTAATTGCGACCTCGGTAGGGCATTTCATATCGATCGAGCCTTCATCCGTGGTGAAGGTATGGGTCGGCAGGTTGAGCACCTCGCCGCCAGACTGCACGCCGCGGATCTGGACGGTCCAGCCGTAATCCTTGTGTGCGCGCGCGATGTTCGTTCCCATGGCGTAGGCAGAACTCATCCAGGAATACTTGCCGGAATCATGGCCATCGGTCACTTCGTCGAAGTTGAATTCCTCGACCGGCAAGCTGTCTTGCCCATAGGGCAGGCGGGCCATCATGCGTGGCGCTGTCAGGGCCAGATAGCGCGAATTCTCGCTGTCGCGCAGCCCGCGCCATGCCGCATAATCCGGCGTTTCGAAGATCGAGCCGATGTCGTGCGGATTGTTTATCTCGTTCCAGTCATCCATTCCCAGCAAGGTTGGTGCAGCGGCCGCAAAGAACGGGGCATGGGCAGCGGCGGCCACCATGCCGATTCCGCGCAGCACACGCACGTCCGATGAAGAATGGTCGAACTGATAATCCCCGATCAGGCAACCAAAGGGTTCGCCACCCAGGGTGCCCAGACCAGATTCGTAGATCTTCTTGAAAAACGGACTCTGATCCCACTTTGCACCGGGATAGCTGCGCAGTTCGCGGTCCAGTTCGGACTTAGAAATGTTCATAACCCGCACCTTCAGCGTGGCGTCGGGCTCCGCGTTGTTGACCAGATACGCCAGGCCGCGCCATGCACTTTCGAGCTGCTGGAATTCCGGCGCATGGATGATCTCGTTCATCTGCGCGGACAATTTCTCGTCCAGCCTTGCGATCATCTCGTCCACTGTATCGAGGATATCTTCCTTGACAACGGTCTGGTCTGCCAATGCCTCTTTCACCAATGTGGTGATGGCGTTGTCAACCTCGGCGGCGGCAGCCTCGTTGCGCGGCTTGAAGCTTGCCTTGAGGAGCGAAGAAAACTCATCTAGCTCTTCAGTCTGAACTGCCCCGCCTTGCTGAAGCTTTTCCTGTTCCATTCGCTTGTCCTGATCCCTGTCTTTTTGGTCCCGACGATTCTTGCCGACCCGGCGCCCGGGTCGGAGCGGATTACTGGCTATCGTCGGAGTCGGTGTCGCTGGTGGCAGATTTCTGCTCTAGCAACTTCATCAACTCCGGGTCATTCAACAACTGCCGAAGCATGTCCTGCGCAGCAGCCTTGCCATTCATGTAGCGCTGCAGGTTGGCCAGCTGGCTACGCGCCTCCAGCAGCTTGCGCATTGCCGGCACCTGTTCGGCGACCTTGCCCGGATCGAGGTCGTCCATACTGCGGAACGTCAGCTTCATGCCAAGCTTTTCGCCCTCGGCGTCGCCCAGCTTGTTATCGACGCTGAGGCTGATCGCAGGTTCGACGCTCGCCATGAAATCGTCCATGCTCTGCGGGTCAACCTGCGTAAAGGGGCGATCCCCGACCTTGGGTTTCTCCTTGTCCGAGGCGTTGCCCGACAAATCAGCCATTACGCCCATGACAAAGGGCAGTTCAACCTGAGCGGTCTCATCGTAGGGGTCTTGATAGCTGATATGGACCCGCGGGGGGCGATTGCGCCGCAAGGCTTTCTGAGCGGAATCCGACATGTTCAACTCCAGATCACGAAATGGGGTAAAAAATTGAAACCCAACAGGGTTGCACTTGTCAAACAAATTACCACCACAGTCACGCCTTTTGCCCTCGAAATCAAGTCCAAAACCTGCCTTGATGTGCGTGCGGCGACATTTGCCGGCACCAGACCGACGGGCAAGGATGTGTTGCATAAGTCGTTGCCCGGATGCCGCAATCGCGCGACAAAGGCGACAGGGGACCATATTCGGTCTGGTCATCGCGGGCCGAAATCCGCATAAGCTTCGGATGAACGAGGTCGTGCGGTGCGCAACGCGCTGGCATGTACCCTGGAGCAAGGCAGTACGTCATGATTGGACGTCGCTACAGGATGGACGAGCCGCAATGCAGCTGAATTTTCTTAAACCTCGCCAGATGACTGCCCCAAGCCTGTTGCTGGTCGCGGTGCTGATGCTGTCGGCATGTGCGGCACAAATGCGTTTCCCGGTCGGCGAAGAGGCCCAGGAACGGCTCGTGGCACAGAACATCAATGTTATCCGGGTCACGACCGACAACATTGCTCAGTACCGAAGCCCCAACTTCCGGATCAATCGCGCGATCAAACCCAACCCGCCTGCCGATCCCAGCCCATATACCTACCGAATCGGTGCGGGTGACGTCCTGAGCATCATGGTCTGGGCGGACCCCGAGCGCACCCAGCCTGCCAGCGGGGCGGGTAACGCGGCCGATCGCGGTCTGGTCGTGAACGAGGCGGGTCAAATCTTCTTTCCGTTCGTCGGCGGCCTGACCGTCTCGGGGCGCAGCACTGCACAGGTGCGCGCCGACCTGACTGACCGCCTGCGCAACTTCATCGCCGATCCACAGGTCGAGGTGGCGATTTCCAGCTTCAACGCCCATCAGGCAACGGTGACCGGAGTCGTCGGCAGCCCTGGCCCCGTTACACTGACCAACATTCCCAAGCGTCTGCTTGATGTGCTGAACCTTGCCGGTTTTTCCGATGAATCAGACATCGGTCAGGTCACATTGCGGCGTCGAGGATCGGTGCATACTGTCAACCTGCGCGCCTTCATCGAGAACGGGACCCCAGGGCAGAACCCCATCATCCTGCCCGGCGATGTGATCCATGTCTCGCGGATGCAGGATAACAAGATCTTCACATTCGGAGAGATTTCGACAGGCGAGATTCCCCTCAAGACCGATGTCCCCACTTCCTTGACCGAGGTGTTGGCACAGGTCGGCGGGATAGACCGCATCCGTGCCGATTCGCGCGGGATATTCGTCTTCCGCCGTACGCCGCAAAGCCCGGACGGATTCGATGTCTTCCAGTTCAATTTGCAATCGGCGTCCACGCTTGTACTGGCGACGGATTTCAAACTGGCGCCGCTCGATATCATATTTGTAACGAATGATCCGATTACGCGCTGGAATGACACGGTCGGCTCGCTGGTCACTCCCTTCTCGGGTCTGCTGTCGTTGCAGCGACTTGCCACGCGACTTGCAGATGAACTGTAGCAACCCGGGATGCGTCATATCCTGACCATCTGCACCGGTAATATCTGCCGGTCTCCCGTAGCCGAAGCCGCGCTCCGTGACGCGCTGACACATGGCCCGGAACAGCCGCCGGAGATATCTTCTGCGGGGCTTCATGCGCTGGTGGGGCAGGGTATTGATCCCGAGAGTGCTCGGGCTGCCTCGGCGCGCGGGATACCGCTGCATGACCATGCAGCCCGACAGTTCAATTCTGAACTTGGCCGCATGAGCGACCTGATCCTCGTGATGGAGACCCATCACCGGCAAGAGATCGCTGCGCGCTGGCCGCACCTTCTCGGCAAGACCTTTCTTCTCGGGCATTTTGACAGCGCGCGTCAGGTCCCTGACCCTTACCGGCAGGGGCCTGGGATGCATGTGCAGGCTGTTGACATCATCGTGACCTGTAGTGCGAACTGGGCGGAACAGATCCGCAAGATGCTTGCATGAAAGCTGTTGTGCTGTAAACGACAGGCACAAGCCTCAAGAGGTCCGGAACAAAGCTAGATGTGATGCTCCAGAAAACGCCCATCACCACCGATGAAGACTCCGAGTTCAGCATCAGCGATCTGCTGACGCAGATTCTGGCACGGAAATGGATTGTCGTTACCACAACCATTCTGGGTCTTCTGGCCGGGCTTTTCGTGGGGCAACTGCCGCCGGATACATATCGCGCGGGTGCGCTGGTCAATATCGAGCAGCGTGGACCGACTTCGGCCTTGCCGGACGTGATCAGCGGACGAGGTCTCGTCAGCGACCCGAGCACGCGTATCGAGGCTGAATCCCATATCATCCGGTCACGCTTTGTGCTCGCGCCCGTTGTGCGCAGTCTCAATCTGGACTGGAAGCTCGAGCCGGATCGTTTTCCCGTCATCGGTCATGTTGCCGAACGTCGCGCCTGGCCCGCGATCCCGAACGCGATCGCACCACGCTATACGCGACATGGCGACCGGGCGCGGCTCGATCTTCTCGAAGTGGACGAGCCGCTGATCAGTCGCCGTGCGCGCGTTCTTGTCACCGGAGAAGGGCAGTTCGAGGCCTGGTTGCCAGATGGACCGCGTGTTAGCGGGCGGGTCGGTGAAATCGTTACGCTCGCACCCGGCTTCCGCTTCCGGTTTGCGACGCTCGATGTGCCGAAGGGACGCAGCTTTACCGTTTGGCGTGCGCGAATGGCGTCGGCCATCGGAGAACTGCGCGGTGGCCTGCAGATTCGTGAACGTCGTCCGCCCATCAACAGCGGTATTGTCGATTTCCATTTCCGCAGCGTGGATCGCGATCTTGCACGTCGCGCGGCCAATGCCGTGGTGCTGTCCTATCAGGAGCAGAACCTAAACCGGCGTTCTGCCGAGATTGACCGAAGCCTCGAATTCATCGAGACCAATCTTGCCGAAGTGCGCCAGAACACTGCCCGCGCGACCGAACGGCTCAATGCGTTCCGGCAGCAGCGTCAGACCGTTGAACTGACCACTACCTCGCAGGAACTGCTCCGCCGTATCGTTGGTATTGAAAGCGAACTCGAGGAACTGGCCTTCCGCGAGGAACAGATTTCCCGACGCCTGACTCCAAACCATCCGGATTACCGCTTGCTGCTCGACCAGCGCGCGCGGCTTGAGGCGCGACTTGAGGAAATGCGCGAGGAAGCCACTGCACTCCCGCCCATAGAGCAGGAATTGCTCCAACTTACCCAGGCTGTCGAACGATCAGTGGAGATCGAGCGTCAGCTCATCGCGCGGGGTGAGCAGCTCAGCATTGTGCGCGCCAGCACTGTAAGCAATATCCACATGCTCGAAGAGGCGGAAAGCGCAGGCCTTACAGGTCCGAACCGGACCCAGCCAATTCTTGTGGGGCTTCTTCTCGGACTGAGTGTTGGGGTCGGCGGAATTCTCGGCATCAATTTCCTGCGTCGCGGTATTGATGACAGCCGCGTCATCGAAGAGTTGGGTCTGCCGCTATTTGCAACGATCAATCGCGTTCCCGGGCTGCGAGCAGGCGGCGATAATACAGAGCTTTACAAGCTTGCCCGCAGTGCGCCGGGTGATATTGTCGTTGAATCGCTGCGCGGTCTGCGAACGGGGCTGCAGTTTTCGCTAGCGACGGCCCCGCGCAAGAGCCTGATGATCAGCTCGCCTGCGCCGAGTATCGGGAAATCATTCGTCTCGCTCAATCTCGCCATAGTCGCGGCGCAAGCCGGGTCGCAGGTCCTGCTGATTGATGCCGACATGCGCAAGGGCAAGCTGCGCCGCCAGTTCGACCTCAGCCGCGACCACCCCGGGTTGTCAGAACTCCTGTCTGGTAGTGCAGGGATCGAAAGGGTGTTGGTCAGCGACAAGGACACCCCGGGGCTGGATTTCATTGCTGCTGGAAAATACCCGCCCAATCCCGCTGATCTACTCACTTCGAAAGCGTTTGATGCGCTGATGACAGAGGCTGCTGAATCATATGATCTGGTACTGATTGACACGCCGCCGGTGTTGGCCGTGACCGATCCGGCGATCATTGGCCAGAAAGTGGGAATGTCGCTGCTTGTGGTCAAGCATCTGGAAACCACCCGCGCGGAAGTGCTGTCGTCGATGAAACTGCTTGATAACAGTGGTGTCAGTCTGTCCGGGGCAATCCTGAACCAGTTCGACGCAAAGGCGAGTCGCTATGGCCATTACGGCCACAAATACGGCTATTACGGCGGCTACAAATATGGTTATGACTAAGGCGACCCTCGCCTGACCGCTGCCCCGTCGCCCGAAACAAAGGCGCGCACCAGGGTGTAGCGGCCGAACCCCTCTCCACCACAGACAGGGACGCGCCCGGCTCTTACCCAAGCATGCGCATGCGCAGCACCTGCGCGCCGACGCAGACCAAAGCACATTACATGCGGCACACGAAACAGCGCCAGCAACAGACGCGCCGTTAGCGCCTGCGGATAGCAATCGGCCCGCCAGGGGCTGTATCGCGCTGCAATTCCCAGCGCCGCCCGGACATGGCGCGCGCGTGCGTCCTGCGCAGGCGTCGTGAGTGGTAGCCAGACAGTGGTCCCCAGATCCTGCCCGTAGAACATTGCCAGTCGCTTCTGCGCCACCAGCACAAGACTCAGCCGCGCCAGCCCCAGCAGGGTCCAGGTTGGTACGACAAGAGCAAGAGCAGGCCAAGTCTGCCTGCGCAGGGTCTGCCATTTCCGGGCCAGGGGTGCGGACGGCGACATCGCGAAACGGTCAGACAGTTTGCACCAGGCCATACTCCTCAAGATCGAGCAGCAGGAGCGTCACATCGCGGCGACAAATATCGCGTGATACGTCAAATTCCAAGCAGATGTGTTCGACCAGTGCGTCAATCGTCTGTGGTTGCTCGAGCATGTCCCAGACCCTGCCGCCAATGCCGGTAATGCCGAAATATGCGTTCGCTTCCAGACTCATGATGACCGTCTCGCCATCCATGTCTGCAGACACGATCTCTGATGTGCGCTGATATTTCCTGTCAGCATATAAGGACATGAAGCCTGTTTTCCCTGAACATTGCCTGATGGCCCAGCGTTACTTCAGCCTGCCAGGCTTTGCAATGTTGCGCAACTTCACCCGACAGCGATTGAATCCCAGCGCGCCATCGGTCAAAAGAGGCTTCGCATTCTGTTATCCGTGTCCTGAGCCATGTCCTGATCATGTATGTCTACCGCGCCTACGGGCTGACCCTCGCCTCCGAGCTGGCATTGCCCGAATTGCTGCCTGGCAATCCCGGTAATCAGGCTGATGTGGTCATTCGCCACGACCCGGATCTGGCCGTGCCCGAGACCGGATGGACACAGCTTTCACCCTTCGCCTGGACCCGGGAACAGGGCTTTCATCTGCAACTGCCCGGAATTGCCCAGTTTGTGATCGAACACGGCGCGAGTATCCGGGTCAGTCCGGTCGAGGGGATCGATGCGGCTTCGGTGCGGGTGTTCCTCTTGGGCTCGGCGCTGGGCGCGCTCCTGTTCCAGCGCGGGTTTCTGGTGCTTCATGGAAATGCAATCGACATGGGCGGGCAGGCGATGTTGTGCCTGGGACCTTCAGGCGCAGGTAAATCGACGCTTGCTGCCGCCTTTGCTGCCCGCGGTTATCCGGTTCTGGCTGATGATGTGGTCGCAATCAATGATGACTGCGAAGCCTTGCCGGGTATTCCTCGAATCAAGCTGTGGGAGGATTCCGCAGCCCGTCTGCAGATCGAGACAACCAGCCTGATGCGGATCCGTCCCGAGATGGAGAAGTTCAACCTGCCCCTTGCCAACCATACATCCGATACGCCTTTGCCTGTGCGCTGGGTCTATCTGCTGGGACAGGGGCAGAGCGATGGGTTCAAACTGACGCCGATCCGGGGCATGGCGCGCTTCCAGCCGCTGATGACAAACACCTATCGGCGTCGCTTCATGGAGGGCATGGCCCTGCATCCCCAACATTTGTCCCGCTGCGGCAAACTGGCTGCACGCATCCATTTGGCATGTGTCGCGCGCCCCAGGACAGGATTTGATATCGAAGGGCTAGCAGATCTGCTCGAGGCGGACATGGCCCTGGCCAGGCAGGGTTGAGCCGCGATGACTGCATTTGCAAGTTCGTCGCAAGGGGGGCTCTGCTGGCTGGCCTCCTATCCGAAATCCGGCAACACATGGTTTCGGATCGTGCTGCGGGCCTGCTTGTCCGAAGACCCGGTTGACGCGATCGATCTTGATGCAATCCAGACAGGTGCGATTGCCAGTTCGCGCGTCTGGGTCGATGACATCCTCGGCTTCGATACCTCAGACCTGACCCAGGACGAAGTCATGCGTCTGCGTCCGCCTGTCTATCGATGGACGGCTGCACAGGGTGCCTCGGGCTATCACAAGATCCATGATGCGTATTCGCTCACCCCTGACGGTGTGCCGCTGATCGGTGACCGGACCACGCGCGCGGTGATCTATTTGTTGCGCAATCCGCTGGATGTCGCGCCATCCCTCGCCTATCATCTCGGCACCGACATGGATACGGCCATCGCCCGAATGGGGGATAGGAATTTCGCGCTTTCGCGCGCCCGACACGGTCTTTCCGGGCAGCTTCTGCAGCGCCTTGGCACTTGGTCGGACCATGTTTCAAGCTGGGTCGACGCGTGTGGAGTGCCGCTGCATGTTGTCCGCTACGAGGATATGCTGTCTGACCCGCAGTCCGCTTTCGCGGCGGCGTTTTCGCATCTGGGTCTGACAATCTCGCCTGAGCGTCTGGCGCAGGCCATCGAGGCTGGCCGCTTCGAGCGACTGGCAGCACTGGAGGCCGAGCGGGGCTTTCGTGAACGTTCCAAAATGGCGGAACGCTTTTTCCGGCGTGGGCAGGCCGGTGGATGGCGCGATACGCTCAGCCCCGAGCAGGTGCAACAGATCATTGCCGACCATCGCGCTGTCATGGCCCGCTTTGGCTATCTTGATGCCCGAGGCGCACCGCTCTGAGCGGGGGCAGTAGGCTACAGCCCCCGAGGCAGGCAGATGTCCTGCTCAGATGTCGTTCCGCCCGTTTATGTATCGAATGAAGCGTGCCGTGGTCAGGCCGCGCGATACCGCCAGACGCAGTGTGCGCACCTGTTGCGGAGTCACGGCGCTTTCCTCGGCAGGCATATCAACAAGCGCCTGGCGCAAGCGCCCAAGGTCGATCCGGCCGGCCACCTCCGTATCCCCCATGAGCCAGTCGATTTCCTCGACCAGCGCTTCGCGCGCCGGAGCCAGTCGAATGAACCAGTCGGCGGATTGGCGACCGCGGCGATGCTCGTTCAGAACCATCCCGGGCAGCCGTCCGCGCATCAGGCGGCGTGCCAGCCAGCGTTTGCGTCCGCGATAGAGGTATTGCGAGTCCGGAATCGCAAAGCAGAACTCCAGCAGGCGCCGATGTGCCGTGGGGTCGCGGCTGGGAAGGCCATGCAACCGATCAATCCCGGTTTTGATATCGCCCCCTTCCGTCATTCCGCGGCTGAGCAATGCATGGCGCCATTCGGCAGAGGAGCGCAGTGGAAGGAAACTTATATCCATGCCCATCGCGTGGGCACGGGCAAAGACGTCGCGCTCGCGGGCGAAATCGGGGTGGATCGGCGACCAGTTTTCCAGCGGTGAACCACTGTCACCGTCGCGCCATCTGTGAAACGCCGACCGGATTCCGTAGGGCATCCATGGTATCAAGCCCTCGCGCAGAAACCGGTGTCCTGCTTTCCAGCGAGGTCCGCCATACCAGATTTCACGGCAGAAATGCACCAGATCGCCCCGGCGAAGTGCCGCGTGGATGCCCGGTGTTCCGTCGTAGCTGAAAGTCAGGTTCCCCATGCCGCCGGAAAGCACCACATCAGCGCCCTGATTGCGCATTTCGCGATGCAGGTCGTGGATCCAGTGAAGGTTTGCGCTGTTGCGTGGCGGGGCCATCGCCGCCTCGAACATTTCACGCTGGAAATACGAGAAGTTCTTCCCGGTCGATGTGATCCAGTTCAGCCGCAGTTGTGGGTGAGTCTCTGCCAGCGCGCGGACATGTGCGGATTCATCAACGAACAGGCTCTTGTCGGGCGGTACCCAGTCCGGTTGCGGGACACCTGTGCCAGCCAGCAAGGGAGTATCCGGGGCATACTCCATGGCATAGACGGCAACTGTCTGTGAATCGAGCCCCCCGGAGAGGCTTATCGAGGGGGTCTTGAAGCCCTCCAGCAGATCGGCCGTAGCCTCGCGAAACAGCGCATCGAGCGCCTCGATATAGTCGCTGTCACGTTTGAACCGGATGGGCGCAATATCCTCCATGCGCCAGAAGAGTTTCTCGGCCAGCCGATCACGCTCTGCCAGCGCGCGGGTAGCGCGCGGCAACCGCGCGACGCCATCGAACCAGCCGCGACGCTCTTCTGTGTAGTTCAGCAAAAGGCTGTCCGCGAGTTTCTGCTCGTCCAGTTTGCGCGGCACTTCGCCGGTGGCAAAAATCGCCTGCACATGGCTGGCCACGATCAGCCTGTCCGTATCGCGCCACAGGTAGAGCGCTGGTGCCTGGATGGGGCTTCGCAGAAGTTCGACCGGGCCGTGACCATGTGGCACGAGTATGACAGCGTATTCGCCGATAACTCGGTTCTCGGCGGCATCGCCCCATCGGTCGCGCGCTGCCGCGTAAAGGGCAGCATCATCATTTTGGCCGTCTTCGGTTTTTCCTGCCGCCGCGCCAAGTTCGCGACGCAGTTCACGCCGATTGGCCAGAAATCCGGTGAATAGCAGCGCCCGTCCATCGGCCAGACAGAGTGGCGAGGAGCGGTCATCGACGCTGTTGCACAAGAGCGCCCCATGAAATCGGTGCGTCCGTGCGCCTAGCGTTCCCGCGCTCAGGCATCCGGAAAAAGCGCTTGCGCGCTGCGGACCGGGGTCGCTTCGGTCCCAGAAGAGATATGCTCCGATCATGGCCTGCTTGTGGCGCGATGCAGATCAATTGACAAGGGGTCCGGCCTCAGTTCAGCGAGAAGGCGACAAGCGCCATATCCGGCACCAGACCGCGAGTAGCGATTTCGGCTCGCATACGGGCAAAAAAGGGCGCGGCTTCCTGTGGGCCTGATAGATTTGCGATAGTCTGAAGCGGCTGTCCAGTGGCCACTGCCAGAAGCAATTGCCAGGTTTCGACGGAGGGGCCGCGCAGGGCGAGGGGCACAGTGAAAAGCGATTCGCTGCCTTCCGAGCGAAGGAACTGTGCTAGCGAGTGGATGCGGCCTGCATTGTCGACCAGCAGCAGCGCTATGTCGCGCCCTGTAACTTGATGGATATGGCCCTGTAACGGGCTACCGCTTGCGATGCGGCGCTCGGCAAGCGTCATAAACAACCCGAAGGCCGGATACTCCCGACTGCGACGGACGAAATCCAGCGTCTCGCACTGGCCCTGAGTGACCGGTTGCAGCCCCATGGCCGGGATCGGGCCGGTCTCTGCTTCAAGCCTGTCCTGAAAGGCTTCAAGCCCTGCCATTGCAGGTCCGAAAACTTCAAGCTGCAAGCGTCCCTCAACACCGAGTGCAGGCAGGGCCGCAAAACACGGAATATCGGGCAGGGAGCGCAGATGATCGCGCACGGCCGCCAAGAGCGGCTGATCCTGAGCGGGGTCGTCCTGTTCGATACCCATGCGTGCCTCGGGACGCGGGGCGGCGCGCCGATCGCTCAGAAAGGTCCGCGGACGGTCACGCAGCGCACGTTCGAGAGTATCTTCAAGCGGAGGTTGCATGGCCATTCGCAGAGCCTCGGGCGTGGTGCGAGGGCTTGCCTGGGCCGGCGGTTCTGACGCTTGCGCGGCCGGAGCCCTGCTGGCTTCGGCCCGCAGACGCGCGGTTTGGGCTGGCGCAGCAGCGGTGGGTGTCGTGGCCAGCGCGTGGCCTTCGGCCACCAGACGTTGGGGGGCAGCGCGATCAGGAGAAACCGGAGCCGGCGTTGCGACCTGAGGGGTAACGGTTTCGAGCGCGTTCAGGCGCGAGGGTGCCTCGGGACGAACCGGTCTGGTCTGGGCCTGGAGCGAGCGGTTGGCCGGGGCCTCGGCCAAGGGCAGGATCCGTGTCACCGTCCGCTCTGCTTGCGGCGCGACGGGGCGCGCGCTTTCTGCGGCTTGTGGTTGCGCCGGTTGGCCGGGCCTTTCCGCGCCGATGCCGGACAGGCGCTGCGTCGTGGCATCGGTTGCAGAAGTGGCCTGTGGCTCGGCGAGCGCGGAAAGGGACAGGTCCGGACGCAGGGCTGCAAGATCCTCGGCATTCTCGACCAGAGTGGCTTGCGTTTGCTCTTCTTGGGCGGGCAGCCTTTCTTCCGGACGCGTGGCCGCCAGACGCGAGGCGGTTTCTGTCTCGCCGCCCGAGATAAGGGGCGCCGAGCGCAGGACGATCTCGGTCATCGGGCCGGGTGCAGCCCCAGGCGCATTGCTGAGTGCCATGACCAGAATGGCGGCTAGCCCGATATGCAGCGACATGGCGAGCCCCGCGGCAATCGTCCAACCCGCTGCATCGGGTTCGTTCAACACAGGCGGGGTCATGGTGCGGCCTCGCGCGGCTGCCGAAAGGTGACCAGAACAACTTCGGCCCCGGCGTCTGTCAGCGCACTGGTCAGACCCAGCAGCAGATGTGCAGGGTGATCGCGCGACACCAGCAGATGCACCCGCTCCAGACCGCCCCCGGCGATTGCCGCTTCCAGCGCCGGAGGACTGACCTCGATCCCGTCCAGAACCAGCGCCCCCGTGCCCTGTTCCACCAGCAAGAGTGGGCGCGGAAGGTTCTCCAGCGGCAGGTCACGGGTAATCGGCAGGTCGATCTGTCGTTCCGCCTGATCGGCAGGGGCACCGACGATCAGAAAGAACAGCACCAGCAACAGTACGATATTCACCGTCGAAAGCGAGAAATCCGGTTTAGGACGTTCCGGCCGGGTCAGGACCGGCTGCAGGCCGGTGGGTGCGGGGGGAGGCATCGCGTTACTCCCCTATGAGTTGCAGTCGGGTAATTCCGGCCTGTTGCACCGCCTCGAGCAAGGTTGCAAGATCCGAACTGCGCGCAGGTCGCGTGACAAAGACCACCAGATCGGAAATCCCGTCGGCCTGTAAATCCTCCAGCGCACGGGGCAGCATGTCCAGCGCGATTCGCACCTGGCCGCTGCGCACCTCGTCCTGCCCCAGGTGCCAGATCGCCTGCGCGGCCGCTGGCGGTGGTGTGCCGGGACTTTGGGGAAGTGCGGGTGCGGTGTTCTGTCGGGCCTCGGGGATAGCCCCGGCTGGCTGCCCGAGCGGCAACAGCGCATAAGGCGCAAGCGCCGATGTCAGCATGAAGAACAGCAGAAGCTGGAACATGACATCCGCCAGCGGTGTGAGGGCAAAGCCGCGCTTGCGCATCCGCTGCGGCTGAAGTGAAATGCCGCTCTGCATGGACAGGTTCGCCCCCGGACTCATCGCCGGGTCCGGAAGCCTTCGGGCGGCGGGCCCGCATCGGTGTCACTGCCGCCCGGCCGCTGTTTCGGCTGGGTCAGCCCGGGGTCCGTCCGCTGCAGTTGAGCCGATCCTGGCAGGGGTTGGGCAAGCGATGCTCGCATCTGCGAGGGAGCAGGCGTGTCATGCGCAGACTCCCGGGTGGAAAACGGGCTGGCTGAAGGCGTATGCGCGGCGGGCGCAGGCGATGGGGTATCCGCCATGACGGTAGCTTGCCGAAGCGTGCTCATCTGCACCACCGCCCGGATCATCCGTTCAAGCGCCTGCGCTTCGCTGGTGATGCGCCCTTCCAGCCAGAGCGCCAAAAGATAGAACAGGATGGCGATGCTCAGCCCCAATGCCGTGGTGACGAGCGCGGTCCAGATTCCGCCTGCCAGAAGCGCTGGATCGGCAGCTCCGGAGGTGGCCGCCAGCTTGCCGAATGCCTCGATCATGCCGACGACCGTTCCGAGAAGCCCGAGCATCGGTGCAGCCTGCACGACGGCATCCAGCCCGCGCATGTGTTGCGAAAGCGCATCAATGCCATCGCGCGCTTGGCCCATGGCTTGCACACCACCTTCCTGCGCGTCGCTTCCCTCAAGCAGCAGGCCAAGAATCTGCAAGCGCAATGCGCGCGCATTCTGGACTTGTGCCAGCGCCTGGGAGATCGAGCCCGAGTTCAGCTGTTCGAGTGCCTGTGCAACCTTGCGACTGACGCGGCGACTGCCGACCCCTGCGCGGGAGAACTGCCCCAGCTTGACCAGAACCACACTGGCGGCAAAGACCGACATCAGGCCCAACAGCCCCATGATGCCCCATGCAATGGCGCTGAATTCCTGTAGGGCGATCATCTGCATCAACACGTTCCTTCATGTCCGGGGTTTCCCACACTGGCGGTGGCACGGAGACAGCCGCGCCCTTCGCCCCGTTCAGGATCCGAACATCACATCTGACCGGCTGCTCGCGCTCAGCGCCTGCATGCAGATTCGCGAGGACTGGCCTGCGGCATCCAGACATTCCTCGGCATCGTTCAGCAGCAGCCGCGAGATCTGCCCGCAGCCGCGATTGAGCAGGAACTGCACCACGCGGGTCTTGTCTTCGGGCAGATGGCCGAATTCGAGGATAAGCCGGTCCGATACCGCGCCCGTGTCATCGAATACAGCGACATCATACGAGGTCTGAGCCAGATCGACACCCGTGGCATTGAAGGCCACGAAGGTCAGCCGACATCCTCCATCAACCGCTTCGAGATTGTTCAGTTCCAGTCGGAATTCACCCGCACTCTGGGCAAGGGCTGGGCTGAGGGTAGGAGAGATGGCCAGAAGGGCCGCACTCAGGACTGGGAAAAGACGGGACCATAAAGTCATCTGCGAATTCCTTCCACGAGGTTCGAATGCACCCGGAGGGCAGGGATGTCCCACGCTAACATGGTCGCGCAATTTCGCAACCTTGAAGGGCGCAGGCGCGGCGCACAAAAGTTCCGAGATGGGTTGATCTCATGTTAACCCATCAGGCAAGAATAGGACTTTGAAAATATCCAGCAAAGGAGTGTTGATCGATGCCTCAGACCGGATTGGAGCAGGCGCTCGGAGCGGCCGAGCATGATGTCGTTGATCTGCACGAGAATGCAGGGGGATTTGTCGCGCAAAAGATTCTTTACGCGATGGCTGCGGGTGGTGCTGCGTTCGCAACAAAATACGCTGGGCAAAGTCTGGCAGGAAAGATAGGAACCGGTGCCCTGGCAATCGGGACAGGTGCCATCATGGCCAAGGCTGCGGTGCCTACAATGGCGGGCGTCGCTCTGGGATATGCGGCGCATAAGTCCGCGCCTGTAATCAGAAGAAGGCTCCAACACCGGATCAATCAGGGGATGGAGGGGCTTCGTTGGCTGGATGAAAAGGGCTCCGGGCTCATGAAGTCGGTTTCGGGCACCGCGTCTCGCGGCCAGAAGCAGGCAGAAGCAAGACAGCAGGAGATTCAACTCTGCCAGCAGAAGCACGCGCAGCGGTTCATCTCGAAAAGTGAGTGCTCGAAGCTGTTCCGAAACCTCCAGGCCGCAAGTGATGAGGCCCTGAGCAAGGAGGAGCTTTTCACATTGGCTGCGGTGCACCGCGCAGGCGGGTTGCCAATCGAGAAGAACACTGTCCAGGGTTGTCTCAAGCAGATACGTCGGCAACGGCGGGTCTGAAGCCTGTTACCCGCGCCCGCTCTCGCGGTCATATGCCTCGGCATAGAGCGCCAGAAACACGTCAAGCATTCCGTTGTCGTGGCTTTCGGTCTTGGCGTCCCAGCGTTCGACATACATTTCCCAGGCGCGTGACTTGCGGTTCAGTCGGACACCCTCCAGCCGCTTTTCAATAGCCTCGGGGGCCAGTTCCTCGAGGAGTTGTGCAAGGGCAGGCTGCAAGGCTGCGTGGGTTGCGTATTGATGGGACTTGATATCGGCAAAGCCTGAACGCACTGCCGCCGGGCCACGCTGGAAACCCGGACGGGTTGGACCAAACATGATCGAAAGCGCCTGATCGGGCGTTGGCATGAATTTCAGGGGGTTGTTGTCCTCGCGCCCGATCATGGTCACTTGCGCCGAGCGCACGGAGCGCCGTGCCACGGCGCGGGCCTGCAACAGGCCTGAAAGCTCCTCGGTCAATGTGCGGAGCGTCTCGCCGATTTCGCGCGCGGTCGCATGCGCATCCGAGCGCGAGAGCGTGCCTGCCGCCAGCCCGGCGGCACTTTCGATGATTTCAAGCAGAGCCTGGTCGCCTGCCACGGGTTGTGCCGTCGGTGAGCCTCGCGCCGCAGCGTCCCTGGCATCTGCGGGCATGAATGCCGGCAGGGCCGTTTGCTGGCCGTCGTCGGGTAGTGCACTTTCTGGGGGGACGGCAAAGGCTTCAGGGGCCGGGGTCGACCGCTGACCGGGGCCCGGTGGCCAAGCAGGTGTCGTATCATGAACAGGCCGGGTCGCCTCGGAAGGCGGCTGGGATCTTCCTGACGGCATTGCCCAGATATCTGCTGTCGCGCGCGGCTGCTCTGGCATGGACCATTGCGCTGCATCGGCTTCAGGCGCAGCGGGCGGGTGCGTGAGCGGCGACGCTTGAGGGGGTGCTGTCTGAACGGCCCAAGGATCCAGTCCGCCCGGCAGGCTTCGCGCGGCAGGGCGCTGCTGAACTGGCTCGGGGGCGGATGCTGGAGGAGTCGCAGCCGTATCCGATTGAACGGACCCGGACCTTATCTCGATGCTGTACTGGCCGACCTGGAGCCGATCACCGTCATGCAGGGGGCAGGGGCTCTTTACCCTGCTGGCAGCACCGTTGAGGAAGGTTCCATTGGTCGAGACGTCATAAAGCATCCAGCCGCTCCGTTCCGAACGGATCTCGAAATGGCGAGATGAGATGAAGCGGTTGGGATCCGGCAGGCACCAGTCCAGCCCGCTATCGCGTCCGGCCTCGAGCATGTCTCCCGGCGCGACCGACACTTCCAGAGGCCCGCCATCCGGCAGGCTGGTCATGTTGATGATTCGCAAATGGAGCGGGGACTTGGTCATGGCTGCCCTTATCCTAGTGCGATTCAGTCAAGGGTGAAAAGCGATTTTCGTTGATTTCCCATCAGGGTGGAGACGAGTGCCGGGCCGAGATGCGCGGGCCGGTTGGGCAGACCGGCTCGTCCTGGCTGCCGTTCAGACCAGATCATGCGCCATGGCGATGAAGGTCTCTAGGGTTTCCTGCCGATGCGCACGCTTGCCGCGCGCCAGGGCCGAGAGAACGGCCGCATTCACCCCGCGCCCGGTCAGAAAGCGCGGTGGTGCCACCACTGATGCCTCAGGAGGCGCAAGCGAGCCTCCGGTCCAGCCCGCAGCCATGGCAAGCCAGACGCCTGGGCTGCGAGTCGCGCAGCTTTCTGCTGCCATGGCGACATGGCGGCGATTCGATTCGTCCGGCGTGGCCACCCAGGCGGCGCAGAGCGCCATCATCTCCAGATCCAGCGGGTCGAGCAGTTCCTCGAGATATCGCAGGCATTCATGCCCCCACCAGATAGCAACCCGCCGGGTGAAAACCTGCGCAGTAAATGTAACGGCTTCCTCGGGAGTCGGGCTGACAACAAGGCGCGCAATGAAATCGAGCGCAGGCTCGCCTGCCTCGGGACGCGAATCCATGTCTTCGGTCAGTTCGGGAAGGTCGATGAACAACTGCTCGGCAAGATGACATCGAAGACTGGCCGAGTGCGCGCCTTTTGGCTGCTCGACCCCATTTGATCCTGTGTCCTGTCCCGTCATCACTTTGCCTGCCATCATGAACCCGTGCTGCGCCGCGCCTCTCTCATTTGCCTGTCCTGGCCGCTCCGTGCAGTGTTGAGCCGCCCGGCGGGCGTCGCTAATTGATCTTCACCAATGCCCCCTGGATGTCGAACAACCCACCTGCCTTATGCTCTGATTTGGCACCGGCGCTGGACTTGTATTCCATCGCAGCCTTTACCTCGACGGTCGGGGCCGAGAGAGAGATCTTGTCTTTGCTCATCTCGATTTTGCTTGATCCGACCTGAAGCGTGATCTTGTTACCTGCGGTGATCTTCAGTTCCATGCCGACATCGATCTTGAGGTCCAAGCCGACGCCGAGCTTGTCGTTCATCGCGATCTCGGTCTTTCGATCATCGCCTACCTTGACGTCCCGTTTCTTTCCGACCTCCAGCTTGTCATCGACCTTGACCTTGGTCGTACGGTTGTTCTGGACCTCCCAGTTCTGGTCATGAAGCACCTTGGCATTGAGATCATATTGCGCATGCAGGCGCCACTCCTCCTTGCCCTTGCTGTCGTCGAAGACCAGTTCGTTGTACCCCCCGCCCCCGGGCGTCGAGTTGGATTTCACACCCATGACCTGCCCGGCGCCTGGCAGTTCGAAGGGTGGCATGTTGTCGTTGTTGTAGACGCAGCCTGTCACGATCGGCTGTGACGGATCGCCGCCCAGAAACTCGACGATAACCTCCATGCCGACGCGCGGCACGACAATGCCGCCCCAGTTCTTGCCAGCCCAGAGTTGTGCCACGCGGCAGCGCATGGACTGCGCGCCCTCGCGGTCCCAGTGGAACTCGACCAGGATACGGCCATACTCGTCGCAATCGATTTCGCCAGAGCCGACCACCATCGCGGTCTGAGGCCCGTGCATGCGTGGCGCCACTGCGGGCGCTGCTGGCGGAGCGATGGGGTGCGTCGACTCCACGAACGCGTAATTCGCACGGTAGCTGTCACTGGTGGTTGCCTCGCCTCCGCCCGAACGGTAGCCCTCGGCGACATAATGATGCTCCGTTGCCACAACCACATAGGTTTTCGAATTCAGGTCACTGCGGTCGTGACCGGTCAGCCCCATGCGCAATCCCGGCCCGAGCCCGAGGCAGTCACCTTTTGCGTAGTAATGGCCGTCACTTGCTGCCATCTGCTTCAGCCGGGTTTCTGCCAGCGTTTTCCCCTTGCTCTGATCGGGATAGCCACCAGGGAAAATGAACGCCTCCAGGTCGCCATGGGCATGTTTTGTGCCCGCGCCGCGTTCGGCGTCCATGGCGCTGCGGGGCGTCTTGAAATTGTAATCCACCAAGGCAACGCGGCCAGTCGTCATGCGCCGTTCCGCAGACCAATCCTGAAGGTGTTCGGCGCTGTCGCGATACTGACGGTCGGTCTGGCGCACGGTTCGCTTGCCGCCCGGGACCTCGGGCAGACTGTCCGCATCATCGAAAAGCACAACCTTGTGGCTGCCTTTCTCGTGTTTCACAGTGTGATTGATCCCGAACATAGCCATCATGCGGATGACGAAATCAAGGTCTGTCTCAGCATACTGAACGGTGTACTCCAGAACCGGATACTCCCGCTGGAGCAGGTTCTCGTGTGGGTGGCCATATTCTGCAAAGACTTCCTCGATGATCTGAGGGGCGGTCTTGTTGTGAAAAATCTTCTGATTCTGGCGCAGGCTCAGCAGCCAAAGCCAGGGACGCAGGGTCAGCACATACCCCCACCCACCCCATAGCACCCCCAATTCGCGCGCTTCTGTCAGCAACCCGTCGATATGGCGCCTCGGATGCCCAGGGTCGATGGTCCGCATTTCGATACCGACATTGCGCCCCAGAACCTTGGAAAAATCGATATTTCCCTTCTCGGACAAGCATTCGACTTCGATCTGGCCGAGCGTGTTGACGGCCTCGGACCCGGAGAAACGCACCAGCACCAGGTCCGTTCCCGGGGCGTGGAGACTGCCAAGCCTGTCATTCTGCGAGATCATGGTCAAACTCTATGTGATTTGTTGGATCCGGTCTTGTCGTCAAAAGATGCGGTCGCGCCGCCGACTATACACTTTACAGATATACAATGGCTGGGCGACAAAAGAAATGCCTTGCTGGTGACGCATCTTTTGCGGGCAGCCCGCGTCAATGCCGGTCAGTCCTGCAACGGGGCCGCAGCGCAGGCTGTTGCGAAATGGTCACGTTGCGGGATGCATTCTACAGAATGCCCGGTCGCCAGGCGACAATCCGACAGTTCGTATTGAGGTTATGGCGGAATGCCGCTACACCGAAAGATGATGCAGGGGAGAATGCCGTTCGGCATATGCTACACCCTGCCATGATCCAGATTTGACAGCAGAGGACGCCCATGACACACCCTGCCACGATTTCCGCAACCCGTGTTTTGATCAACCGCAAGCGTATCGCGTTTCTCGGCACCACGGCGCTCTGCGCAATGTTTCTCCTGGCGCAGACTGCCCCGGGGACATCGCAGACCGTTATCACCAGCAATGTCAGTCTTGGTCCCGGACCTGGCGATGACGAGACCGATGGCGTGATCATCAATGATCCGGGTCGTCTTATCATCGAAAATGGCGCAACGGTCGACCAGGGCGCGAGCACACATGCGATGGTCGTCAACTCATCTGCCAAGGCAACGATCCTGTCGGGCGGCCAGGTCACGGGGGACTCCACGCTCGTCAATCGCGGCACGCTGAACATTCGTGCGGGAGGCTTCCTGCGTACCGACCTCACAACGTCGGGGGCAGGGTCGACGATTACCAATGAGGGGACTATTGTCGGGAATGTGAATCTTGCCGGCTCGAACGGGTCTTTCCTCAGCACAGGCGTTATCGACGGGGACTTCGAACTCAATGAGGCACATCTCAACGCTGTTTTGAGCAATGAGGTCACGGGCGATGTAACGATCAACACCGGTCGGGTGACGGTCGGCGCCGGTGGACTGACTGTTGGTGGCGACATGGTCAACAACCATGAGTTGCTCATCGGCAATGCCGACTTGACCGCTGGCAATCTGACCAACAATTACGATATGATCCTGCGGGACGGGAGATCGATCACGGCTGCAACGTTCACCAATACTCAGCGCTTGCTGCTCGAGGGGTCAAGCTGGACCGTGAACGCCAATCTTGTCACGGATGGCGGACGGATCGACATGAAAGACGGTGCCGCCGGCGACAATCTTGTGATCAATGGCAACATGTCCGGAGGTACCTCGCTGCATCTCGATGTCGACCTGAGCGTCCCGAACGCCGGATTTAGCGACACGATCACGGTCAATGGCGAGGTGGATGGACGCATCCGGTTCAAGTTCAGTCCGATCCTGTCGGCACCGGGCGTGTTTTCGCTGCAAG
>SKYA01000191.1 GCA_007128135.1 Paracoccaceae bacterium
GAGCGTCTTGAGGCACTCTATGCCGAAGCGACGCGCTTTTTGATCAGTGCCTTCAACCGGGTTGCGGAGGGCGAGCGGGTTTCGGGACGGTTTCGTGCCTTCTATCCTGAAATCCGCCTTGTTACGACGCGCCATGACAAGGTCGATTCGCGCCTGAGCTTCGGGCATGTCGCGGCGCCCGGTGTGCATGCCACCACGGTCACGCGCCCTGACCTGTTCCGCCACTACCTGCGCCAGCAGATCGGGCTGCTGATGAAGAACCATTCCGTGCCGGTCAGCATCGGGCCGTCGGACACGCCTATTCCGCTGCATTTCGCGATGGCGGGACGGCAGGATATCAGTCTGCCCGAGAATGGCGAACTGTCGCGGTCGCTGCGCGATCTGTTCGATGTTCCGGACCTGGCCACGACCAATGACGACATCGTGAATGGCGAGCGCACCCGCAATCCCGATGGCGCGCTGCCGCTGGCGCTGTTCACGGCACAAAGAGTCGATTACTCGCTGGCCCGGCTGGCGCATTACACCGCGACCAGCCCCGAGCATTTCCAGAACTACATACTGTTCACCAACTACCAGTTCTATGTCGACGAGTTCGAGGCCTTCGCCCGCGCACAGCTTGCCGACCCTGACAGCGGCTACACGGCCTTTGTCGCACCTGGTGATGCGGTCATCACCGACCCCGGGGCGCCGGTTCCCCTGCTGGCGCGGCTGCCCCAGATGCCGACCTATCACCTCAAGCGCGAGCGTGGGGCAGGGATGACGCTGGTCAATATCGGCGTGGGCCCTTCCAATGCCAAGACCGCGACCGACCATATCGCCGTGCTGCGCCCGCATGCCTGGGTCATGGTGGGCCATTGCGCGGGGCTCAGGAACAGCCAGGCGCTGGGCGATTTCGTGCTCGCCCATGCCTATCTGCGCGAGGACAATGTGCTGGATGCCGATCTGCCGGTCTGGGTTCCGATCCCGGCGCTGGCCGAGATCCAGATCGCGTTGCAGGATGCCGTTGCGCAGGTGACGCAGCTTGAAGGCTATGCGCTCAAGCAGATCATGCGCACCGGGACGGTGGCCACGATCGACAACCGCAACTGGGAGTTGCGCGACCAGTCCGGCCCGGTGCAGCGGCTGTCGCAATCGCGCGCAATCGCGCTCGACATGGAATCGGCCACCATTGCCGCCAACGGGTTCCGCTTCCGCGTGCCCTATGGCACCCTGCTATGCGTGTCGGACAAGCCGCTGCATGGCGAGCTGAAACTGCCCGGAATGGCCTCGGGATTCTACAAGACCCAGGTAGCGCGGCACCTGCAGATCGGCATCCGCGCGATGGAACTGCTGCGCGACATGCCGGTGGAGCGGATTCACAGCCGCAAACTGCGTTCGTTCACGGAAACCGCGTTTCTGTAGCCGGAATTCGGGTGGTTTTCCGCGCAAAGCGGCGATTTTGTTCCCTTTGGGCGATTGTCACTGGCCTCGAACTCGGGCTAGATGCGCCTCGCAAGTTTCGCAGGGGGCGCGAGGCCCGGCCTGCCATTTACCAGGAGACAGAGATGACCGCCAAACCGATGACCAAGACTCAACTTGTGGCTGCGCTGGCCGAGGAAATGGGCAGCGACAAGAAAACCGCGAATGCCGCGCTGGATGCCGTTTCGGCGCTGGTAATGCGCGAAGTCGCGGCCGGAGGTGCGGTCACGCTGCCGGGGATCGGAAAGATCATGTGCCGCGCACGCCCCGAACGTCAGGTGCGCAACCCCGCCACCGGCGAGACCATGAGCAAACCCGCCGACAAGGCCGTCAAGGTGACCATTGCCAAGGCCCTGAAGGACGCGGTCAATACCTGAGCCGTCGCGACCGGGGGTTTCGCACGGGCCATCCTGCCGGATGGCCCGTTTGCATTTGCGCACCTGTCGGCCCACCGGGGCAGTGCAACAGCGGCGCGCCGATCGGCTGTTGTCGTACAAGTGAGCATGCAGCCCGCGGCGCAACCCAGCGCCAATGCAGAAACGGGTTCACAGGGACAGACTTATATGCTTTTAATCTGCCATCCGCGAAGTAGCTGGATCAAGAAACCATATCTGGGAGGATCAATATGGATCGTCGTTCATTCCTGAAGACGTCTGCACTCGGTGCAGGCGCGGCGGCAGCCTCGACGCTTGCCGCGCCCGCTGTTGCGCAGGGACGCATTACCTGGCGCATGGTCACGACATGGCCGCGCAACTTTCCCGGTCTGGGCACGGGCGCGCAGCGCGTCGCCGACCGGATCACCGCAGCGTCCGATGGCGCGCTGACCGTCGAGGTCTTTGCTGCGGGCGAGATGGTGCCCGCGCTGCAGTCGCTGGACGCCGTGATCGACGGCTCGGCGGAAATGAGCCATGGCGCTGCCTATTACTGGCAGAACAAATCCGTGGGCCTCTCGTTCTTCACCGGTGTTCCCTTCGGCATGACAAGCCGCGAACTGGCAGCATGGGTACGCTATCTGGGCGGTCAGGAACTGTGGGACGACATCTATGATGATTTCGGACTGCAGGGCTTCCTGTCGGGCGATACCGGCACGCAGGCGGGCGGCTGGTTCCAGAACGAACTGTCGGGCATCGAGGACATTCAGGGCATGCGCTTCCGCACGCCGGGTCTGGGCGGCCAGGTCTGGCAGAAGATGGGCGCGTCGGTGACCAACCTTGCAGGTGGCGAAATCTTTGCCGCGCTGCAATCGGGGGCGCTGGATGCTGCCGAATTCGTCGGCCCCTACAATGACCGCGCGCTGGGTTTCCACCAGGTGCGCAAGCATTACTACACCTCGTCCTTCATCGAGCCGGGCCTGGCAACCGAGCTTGTGGTGGACAAGGCCAAATACCAGGCGCTGCCAGCAAACCTGCAAGGCATCGTGCGCGATGCCTGTCAGGCCGAATATGATCAGGTGCCGTCGGAATTCTATGCCAATGACCCGATCGCGCTGGCAGACATGGTCGAAAACCATGGCGTTACGTCGCACAAGGACTGGCCCGACAGTATTCTGGAAGCCGGCGCGGCAGCCTCGCGCGAATTGCTGATCGAGATTCTCGACAGTTCGGATGCCAAGACCAAGTCCGTGGCGGAAAGCTTTGTGACAAACCTCAACCTGCTGCGGACACGGACCGAGAATACCGATCTGACCTTCGCGCTTGCACGCGAGAAATATTTCGACATCTCGGATCTGGGCTGAGCCTGACGGCCTGCCTGATATTGGCGGCCCCGGATATGATCCGGGGCCGCAATTTGCACACGTTCGCCCCCTGAAGAAGAGTCCGACATGATTGCGCTGTCCTATCTCATGCGCCTGATCAACCTGATCAACAAGGTGATCGGCAACACGTTCATGTGGCTGTCCGTGGGCATAGTTCTGGTCTGCTTCTGGGTCGTGGTGGAACGCTATGTTTTCATGAATACCCGGCTTTGGATGCAGGATCTCTATCCCTGGATGAACGGGGTCATGTTCACGGCGGTGGCGGGCTATGCGCTCTATCGCAATGACCATGTGCGTGTGGATATCTTCTACCGGCCGGCCTCGACGCTGCGCAAGGCATGGCTCGACCTGCTGGGGGTCTGCATCTTCCTGATGCCCTTTGCCTGGGTCGTGTGGTCCTATTGCTTCACATTCGTGGCGCGGTCCTGGCGACTGGGCGAGGCCTCGGCCAATCCCGGCGGGATGCCGGGGCTGTGGGTGCTCAAAGCGTTCATTCTGGTTCTGGCCGTGGTGATCGCGTTGCAGGGGCTGGCGATGGCGATCCGGTCGATCCTGATCATTTCAGGGCGCAAGGATCTGGTACCGGACGACTACCGTTACAAATACGACACGGAGAGTGCCTGAGATGGACCCTGTTCTCCTGGGCGAAATCCTCGCCGGGCTGATGTTCTTCGCCGTGATCGGCTTTCTCCTGATCGGCTTTCCGGTGGCCTTCACGCTGGCGGGTACGTCGGTGCTGTTCGCCTATCTCGGGCTCTATTTCGGCGTCTTCGACATTTCGAACCTGCGCGCCCTTGCCGGGCGCTACACGGGTTACATGATCAACGAGGTGCTGGTCGCGGTGCCGCTGTTCATCTTCATGGGGGTGATGCTGGAGCGCAGCAACATCGCCGAGCAGCTGCTGTCCACGATGGGGCGGCTGTTTGGCAACATGCGCGGGGGGCTTGGCATATCGGTCATTCTGGTGGGCGCGCTTCTGGCGGCCTCGACCGGAGTGGTGGGCGCGACCGTGGTGACGATGGGGCTGATCTCGCTGCCTGCGATGCTGCGCGCGGGGTATGATCCGAAACTTGCCTCTGGCGCGATCTGCGCCAGCGGAACGCTGGGCCAGATCATCCCGCCCTCGACCGTGCTGATCTTCATGGGCGACATGATCGCGGGCATGCACAGCCAGGTGCAGATGAGCCTTGGCAATTTCGCGCCCAAGACCGTCTCGGTGGGAGACCTCTTTGCGGGCGCGATGCTGCCGGGGCTGCTGCTCGTGGTGCTCTATATCCTCTATATCGGCTACAAGGCTATCTTCGACCCCGCAAGCTGCCCTGCCACCCCGGTCCCGCCCGAGGAGAAACAGGGGCTGTGGAAGGAAATCCTGTTTGCGCTGGTCCCGCCGCTGTTGCTGATCACGGCGGTCCTGGGCTCGATCCTGGGCGGAATCGCTACCCCGACCGAGGCGGCTTCGGTCGGGGCCGTGGGTGCCACATTGCTGGCTGCGCTGCGCTGGCGGCTGTCTCTGGGGGTGTTTGTCGAGGTCGCGCGGCGCACGGCGGTCATCACCTCGATGATCTTCATCATCCTGTTCGGCGCCTCGGTCTTTGCCATCGTGTTCCGCCAGATGGGTGGCGACAATCTGGTGCGCGAGTTCCTGACCTCGATGCCGGGCGGTGCGCTGGGCGCTATGATCACTGTCATGGTGATCATGTTCATCCTCGGCTTCATCCTCGACACGTTCGAGATCATCTTCATCGTGCTGCCGATCACGGCGCCCACGCTGCTGCTTCTGGGCATCGACCCAGTCTGGCTGGGCGTGATGATCGGGGTGAACCTGCAGACCAGCTTCCTGACCCCGCCATTCGGCTTCTCGCTGTTCTACCTGCGCGGGGTAGCCCCGAACTCGGTCAGTACCGGCACGATCTATCGCGGCGCGGTTCCCTTCGTGGCGTTGCAGGTCGTCGCCATAGCGCTGCTGTTCATCTTCCCCGGACTGGTGCTCTGGCTGCCCTCGGTGCTGTTCTAGGGCGGGACCGAGTGCGCATGGCGGCGGGGGGTCGGCCCTGCCGCCCGTCGCGGCTCAGCGCGGTGCGACCGGCACCGGGCGACCGGCGCGGATGTTCAGCCAGTTGGCAAGGAAGATGACCGCCGCGCCTGCAAACACGAAGGGATCGAGCGCCTCGGCATAGAGCCAGGCCCCCACCAGCGCGATGACCGGCAGGCGGAAGAACTCCATCGGTGCCACGGTCGAGGCCGGCGCCAGCCCCAGCGCCGATGACAGGGCGTAATGCGCACTCAGCCCCGTCATCGCGACCACGACCAGCCAGCCCCAGATGGCGGGCGAGGGCCAGGTGAAGCCGCCCCATTGCGCCAGGATCAGCCCGAACAGCGTCTGCGAGGCGGTCATCCAGAACAGCACGCAGAGGATGGAATCGTGGCGCATGATGCGCTTGGTCAGCAACACGTTCATGGCAAAGCCCACAGCGCAGAGGATGCCCGCCAGATGCCCCGACCCCAGCGGCTGCACCCCAGGCTGCGCCACGACCAGAATGCCCGCGAAACCAAGCCCCGCATAGCCCAGTTGCCGTGTCGTCAGCCGCTCGCCCAGCACCAGCGGCGCCAGCAGCACGACCCAGATCGGCATGGTGAATTCCAGCGCCACCAGTTGTGACAGCGGAATCACCATGAGTCCGTAGAACCACAGGTTCTGGCCCGCGAAATGGAACATGTGTCGCGTCAGGTGCAGCCCCGGTGAAGTCGGGCGCAGACGCACGGGCCGCGCCAGCACGATCGCGGCCATGAAGAAAAACCCGATCAGCGAGCGCCAGAACATCAGTTCGAAGGAATCGAGTTCGGACTGGATGGCGCGGCCTGCCACCGCCATGGCCGTGAAGGACAGGATCGCGCCCCCCATCCAGAGGGCCGCGCGGCCGGGCTGTGTGTCTGGCTGTGTCACGTCTGCGTCCTGTTTCCACTGACGGCGGAGTGTTGCCCCCGTGCCGCCTGCCGCGTCAATCCCTTTCCTTCCGGGCTTCACCAAGTCTCAAGACTCCGATGCGAGGATGGGGCAGAAAGAAAGGCTGAGCCCGATGCCCCTGTCCAAGCGCCTGTTCGACATTGCCTGCTCTGTGGTCCTTGCGCCGTTGCTGGCGCCCGTCATGCTGGCGCTCGCGCTGCTTGTCCTGGTGGTGGACGGGCGGCCGGTATTCTTCGTCAGCGAGCGGATGCGCACGCCCCAGCGCGGCTTCTTGCTGCTGAAATTCCGCACCATGCGCCCTGTTGCGCATGACAGCGGCGTGTCGGGCGGAGAGAAGGCTGATCGCATCACGCGCACCGGGGGGGCGCTGCGCCGCCTTCGGCTCGATGAATTGCCGCAGTTGTGGAACGTGCTGCGCGGTGACATGAGCCTGGTCGGCCCACGCCCGCCGCTGCGCCAGCATGTCGAGCATTCCCCCGAGCTTTTCGCGCAGGTGTTGCGCGCGCGCCCCGGCGTGACCGGGCTTGGCACGCTGCTGATGTTCCGGATCGAGGCGCGGCTTCTCGCCCGCAGCCGCAGCGCAGCCGAGACCGACCGCATCTATGGGCGCGCCTGCCTGCCGCGCAAGGCGCATCTCGAACTGATCTACCAGGAACGCCGCACGCTGGGGCTGGACATCGTGATCCTGCTCAAGACCTTGCGCAAGGTGTTTCGTCCCCGCCCTATCCTTGGCGTGACGTGCCGGCTTGCCCGCATGGCCCGGCGCGCGCGCGCCCGACCTTCGAGGCGGTTCTGGACGCAGCCTGCCCGGATCCGGCCGCGGCCTGTCTATCCCCCCATGCGCGCGCCGGTGGCGTTCCGGACCTGCAGGACGGCGCTGCGCGGCGCCGCGCCTGCGCCTGAACCTGTGCCTGTACCTGTGCGTGCGCGCGCGTGCCCGCCGGTCCCTGCCCGCCTGCCCGCGCTGCCGTGCCGGACAAGGTGCTTTCTCGCGACCGGGCCGCCGCGCCTGCCCGGGGATTGCCGGGTGACTGGCCCGCGCCTGGTGACAGAAATTTGCCGCGCGCGACCTGTGCTCATCTTGCAACAGAACCGATGCCTCCCCACATGATCTCCGAGGCCCGACAGGGGCTTGTGCTGCGACGCAGGCAAGCGCCGCCCGAGGGCGCTTCATGAGGAGAGTTGACAGATGAATCTTGAGAAATTCACCGAACGCGCCCGCGGATTCCTGCAGGCGGCCCAGACAATTGCCCTGCGCGAGGACCACCAGCGCCTGACGCCGTCGCATCTGCTGAAGGCCCTTCTGGACGACGATCAGGGCATGTCCGCCAATCTGATTCGTCGCGCCGGAGGCGCGCCCGAGCGGGTGGCGCAGGCCAATGACATCGCGCTGGCGAAACTGCCGAAGGTCTCGGGCGGGGAAGGGCAGATCTACATGGACCCGCAGACCGCCAAGGTGGTCGACCAGGCCGAACAGATTTCGCAAAAGGCAGGCGACAGCTATGTCACGGTCGAGCGGTTGCTGACCGCGCTGGCGCTGGTGAAATCCGATGCCAAGGACGCGCTCGATGCAGGCGCGGTAAGCGCCCAGAACCTCAACACCGCGATCAATGACCTGCGCAAGGGCCGCACCGCCGACAGCGCCTCGGCCGAGGGAGGCTATGACGCGCTGAAGAAATACGCCCGCGACCTGACCGAGGCCGCGCGCGAGGGCAAGATCGACCCGATCATCGGTCGGGACGAGGAAATCCGCCGCTCGATGCAGGTGCTGAGTCGCCGGACCAAGAACAACCCCGTGCTGATCGGCGAGCCCGGCGTGGGCAAGACCGCGATTGCCGAGGGCCTCGCGCTGCGCATCATTAATGGCGATGTGCCCGAGAGCTTGCGCGACAAGAAACTGATGGCGCTCGACATGGGCGCGCTGATTGCAGGCGCGAAATATCGCGGCGAGTTCGAGGAGCGGCTGAAAGCGATCCTGTCCGAGGTGACCTCTGCCAATGGCGAGATCATCCTGTTCATCGACGAGATGCACACGCTGGTGGGCGCGGGCAAGTCCGAGGGTGCGATGGATGCCGCCAATCTCATCAAGCCCGCGCTGGCGCGGGGCGAACTGCATTGTGTGGGTGCCACCACGCTGGACGAATACCGCAAGCACGTCGAGAAGGACGCGGCCCTTGCCCGGCGCTTCCAGCCGGTCTTCGTGTCCGAGCCGACCGTCGAGGACACGATCTCGATCCTGCGCGGCATCAAGGAGAAATACGAGCTGCACCACGGTGTGCGGATCGCCGATTCGGCGCTGGTGGCGGCGGCCACGCTGTCGCACCGCTACATCACCGACCGTTTCCTGCCCGACAAGGCCATCGATCTGATGGACGAGGCGGCCAGCCGTCTGCGCATGGAAGTGGACAGCAAGCCCGAGGAGCTTGACGCGCTCGATCGCGACATTCTGCAAAAGCAGATCGAGGCCGAGGCGCTGCGCAAGGAGGATGACGTTGCCTCGCGCGACCGGCTGGAAACGCTGGAGAAGGAACTCTCGGAGTTGCAGGAGCGCAGCGCCGAACTGACCGCCACCTGGCAGGCCGAGCGCGACAAGCTGGAAGAGGCGCGCCAGATCAAGGAAGACCTGGACCGCGCACGGATCGATCTGGAAACTGCCAAGCGGCAGGGCGATTTCGCCAATGCCGGGCGGCTGCAATATGGCGATATTCCGGAACTGGAGCGCAAGCTGGCCGAAGCCGAGGCGCGCGACGCCCAGAAGCTCGTCGCCGATGCGGTGCGCCCCGAGCAGATTGCCGAAGTGGTCGAGCGCTGGACCGGTATCCCGACCTCGAAGATGCTTGAAGGCGAGCGCGAGAAGCTCCTGCGCATGGAAGATGAGCTGCACAAGCGCGTCGTCGGCCAGCACGAGGCGGTTCGCGCCGTGGCCAATGCCGTGCGCCGCGCCCGGGCGGGGCTGAACGATGAGAACCGGCCCCTGGGTTCGTTCCTGTTCCTCGGACCGACGGGTGTGGGCAAGACCGAGCTGACCAAGGCCGTGGCCGAGTATCTCTTCGATGACGATCAGGCGATGGTACGCATCGACATGTCCGAGTTCATGGAAAAACACGCGGTCGCCCGGCTGATCGGCGCGCCTCCGGGGTATGTCGGCTACGAGGAAGGCGGCGTGCTGACCGAGGCCGTGCGGCGCCGCCCCTATCAGGTGGTGCTGTTCGACGAGGTGGAAAAGGCCCACCCGGAGGTGTTCAACGTGCTGCTGCAGGTGCTCGATGACGGGCAGCTGACCGACGGGCACGGCCGCACGGTCGATTTCAAGCAGACGCTGATCGTGCTGACCTCGAATCTCGGCAGCCAGGCGCTGTCGCGCCTGCCCGACGGGGCAGACCCCGCTCCGGCGCGCGCCGAGGTGATGGACGCCGTGCGCGCCCATTTCCGGCCCGAATTCCTCAACCGGCTGGACGAGACGATCATCTTCGACCGGCTGGCGCGGGAGGACATGGATGCGATTGTCGATATCCAGATGGCGCGGCTCCTGAAGCGGCTTCTGGCGCGCAAGATCACGCTGGATCTGGATGACGCTGCGCGCATATGGCTGGCCGACAAGGGCTATGACCCGGTCTATGGCGCGCGCCCGCTCAAGCGGGTGATCCAGCGCTACCTTCAGGATCCGCTGGCGCAGCTTCTGCTGGGCGGCGAATTGCTGGACGGGGCAAGCGTGCAGGTGACAGCCGGCGCGGAGGGGCTGGTGATCGGCGATCACACGGTGCCCGATGACGACGCCCCGCGCATGA
>SKYA01000012.1 GCA_007128135.1 Paracoccaceae bacterium
CGGGGCCGGCGCGCCGGCGGGCGTTGCCGGGTCGGCGAGCTTGCGCATCAACTCCTCCGGGCTGGGCAGGTCGGCCACATGCGTCAGCCGGATCACCGCCATCTCGGCGGCCATCATGGCGTTGGGGGCCAGGGCCACCTCCTCCATCGCCTTCAGCAGCATCTGCCACATCCGGCTGAGCACCCGCATCGGCAGGCGTTCGGCCATGTCGCGCCCGCGCGCGCGCTCATCGGGCGACACGGTGGGGTCCTCGGCCGCGCAGGGCGTGATCTTGACCACGCTGACCCAGTGCGTGACTTCCGCGAGGTCGCGCAGCACCGCCATCGGGTCCGCACCGTCGGCGTATTGCGCCGACAGTTCCGTCAGCGCGCCGGCGCAGTCGCCGCGCAGGATCGCATCGAACAGATCCATCACCCGGCCGCGGTCCGCCAGCCCCAGCATCGCGCGCACCGCCTCTGCGCCGGTCGCGCCGTGGCCATGGCTGATCGCCTGGTCCAGCAGGCTGAGCGCGTCGCGCACCGAGCCTTCGGCCGCGCGGGTAATCATTGCCAGCGCCTCCGGCGCGACCTCCGCCCCCTCGGCCTGCGCGATGCGTCCCAGATGCGCCAGCATCACCTCAGGCTCGATCCGGCGCAGGTCGAACCGCTGGCAGCGTGACAGCACCGTGACGGGAACCCTGCGGATCTCGGTCGTGGCAAACAGGAACTTCACATGTGCGGGCGGCTCCTCCAGCGTCTTCAACAGCGCGTTGAAGGCGTTGGTCGAGAGCATGTGCACCTCGTCGATGATGTAGACCTTGTGGCGCGCCGAGGCCGCGCGATAGGCCACGCTGTCGATGATCTCGCGGATGTCGCCCACGCCGGTGCGCGAGGCCGCGTCCATCTCCAGCACATCGACATGGCGGCCCGCCGCGATGGCCCGGCAGGGCTCGCAGACGCCGCAGGGGGTGGTGGTGGGGCCGCCGGTGCCATCGGGGCCGATGCAGTTCAGCCCCTTGGCGATGATCCGCGCAGTGGTGGTCTTGCCGGTGCCGCGGATGCCCGTCAGGATGAAGGCATGCGCAATGCGCCCCGCGGCGAAGGCGTTGTGCAGCGTGCGTACCATGGCCTCCTGCCCGATCAGGTCGGCGAAGGTCTCGGGCCGGTACTTGCGGGCGAGGACCTGATAGGCGGGGGTGTCGGACATGCCGGGCTCCGGAGGGGATTCTGTTGTCCGGCAGGCTATGGGGCGACGCCGGGCGCGTCCATCCTTGGATAGGGTATCCCCGGATCGGGGACATGTACCGCCCCCGGCTCTTGAGACACCCGATTGCAGCTATGCGGCCAGCGGCTTCGTGTCCATCTGGTGGTACTGTACCGTGAGGTCTGGAAATTTGCTTTGGGCTGTGGCGCTGAGCCCCTGCTGGGGCGCGCCCCAGCAGGGGCTGCCCCTTCTGGTATTCCATGGAGTTGCTGAACAACCATGGAGACGCGCGAATGAACAGACGGAAGGATACGGCGGTTGAGGCGGTCTTGGAACAGCTGATCGAGCACGGCCCTGACGAGATCGCCTCGGTGTTCGCCCGGGCCTTCGATCTGGCGATGCAGATCGAGCGCGAGCGATTTCTTGGCGCCGGGTTCTACGAGCGCACGCCCGACCGCCGGGGCTATGCCAACGGCTACAAACCCAAGCGGATCGACACACCTGCAGGCACCGTGTCCGTGCAGGTGCCGAAAACCGCCGGGCATGACGGCGAACCCTTCGGCCAGCTGCCGGTCGGACAGGTGGCGCGGGCGGCGGGCGGGGGAGCTGCTGGCGCAGATTGAGCCAGCACGCGGAGCGCGAACCGACAAACCTACTGACGGCACCGACAGCAGGTTAACCCGGAAGCAGGCCGCCCGCGAGGCGGCGGGCCTCGTGCATTTCCTTGGGAACGAGGATTTCGGACGCCCTCATTTTTCCATCGGAAATATGAGCGCCCCGCTTGGCGATTTCGCCCCTGTCCTGCGCCGCGTCATACTCATCCGCCAGCCGCATTTCGGCGCGGGCCTCGGCGAACTGGTCGGGGTTGGCGGCAGCCCACATGGCGGCGGCGCGCTCGGCCTGAAAAACGTCTCGGTCGTGGTGTATTCGGTCAACGACAAGGTCGTGGTGTTCGACCGGGTGCGCGAGAACCTGACGCGGGTACAGACGGCGGGCTTCCCGGCGATCGTGGACCGCAGCCTGAACCAGGTGCTGGCGCGCTGCCTCTTCACCTCGGGCACGACGCTGGCCGCGCTGGTGCCGATGGCGCTCTGGGGCGGCGCGCCGGTGGCCGGTTTCGCGCTGCCGATGATAGCGGGAGTGATCATCGCCACCGTCTCGTCGCTGCTGGTGGCAGGTCCTTTGCTGGCCTGGATGGCGCGGGGGCAGCCGCTTGTCGGGCAGCGCGCATCCGCACCGGGCGAGCTCGTCAGCCGTGGATACCGTGTCCTCTTCACCCGGACGACCGATCTCGTCCAGCGCCTGCAGGCCGCACGACAGGCGCTGAACCTCGCCCACGAAATCGCAAAGCTCGATCGCTTC
>SKYA01000056.1 GCA_007128135.1 Paracoccaceae bacterium
CCCCTTGAACCCCCCCAGGATATTTTTGCAAGGATGAACGGGGATGGTCGGAGAGAAGATCGGGACAGGGAGCGGGGGCGGCGCGCGGATCGCCAAAGTGCTGTCTCGGGCCGGGGTTGCCTCGCGCCGCGAGGCCGAGGTGATGATCCTTGCCGGGCGCGTGTCGGTCAATGGCAGGCAGATTGACAGCCCGGCACTGAATGTGGGGCCTGGCGACCGGATCATGCTCGATGGCAAGGCGTTGCCCGAGCCCGAGCGCGCACGGCTGTGGCTCTATCACAAGCCGCTCGGGCTGGTATCGACGACAAGCGACGAAAAGGGTCGCGCGACGGTCTTTGACGCGCTTCCCGAGGACCTGCCGAGGGTGATGTCGGTGGGGCGGCTCGACCTGAATTCCGAAGGGCTGCTGCTGTTGACCAATGACGGCGCGCTCAAGCGGCGGCTGGAATTGCCGTCAACCGGCTGGCTGCGCAAATACCGGGTGCGGGTGAATGGTGCGCCCAGCGAGGCGCTGCTGGCCCCCTTGCGCGAGGGGGTGGTGGTCGAGGGCGAGCGGTTCCAGCCCATGATCGTGACCATTGACCGCCAGCAGGGGGCCAACGCCTGGCTGACCATCGGCATCCGCGAGGGGCGCAACCGCGAGATCCGGCGGGCTCTGGCGCAGGTGGGTCTGAGCGTGAACCGGCTGATCCGGGTCAGCTATGGTCCCTTCCAACTGGGAACACTGGCGCGCGGGGCGGTCGAGGAAGTCAGGCCGCGTGTGTTGCGTGACCAGTTGGGCGAGACTGAGCCTTCCGAGGGCGGGGGCGAACTGACGGGCAGCGGGCAGGCGCGCCAGCCGCGCAAGGGCGGGGCCGGGCGCGCCGTGCGCCCGGGCAAGGCGGATGTCGCAAAGGCCGGTCGTGAGGGCGCGCGCGCACCTTTGTCTTCCCGGCGCGGCAGGGAAAACGACAGGGCGGGATCAGGGCCTGGGCGCCAGACGGGCAACAAGGCACCGGCTGCGCAGGACCGGGCTGCGCAGGACCGGGCTGGGCAGGACCGGGCCGGTCCCAGGGGGCCGACGCGAGGCGGGCAGCGGTCGGCGGGAGGACAGGTCCAGCAAACGCGCAGTGCGGCAAGCTCCGGCGAGACGCGGCGCGCTTCGGGGCCGGGCAGGGCAGATGCCGCGCAGGCAGGTGCCGAGGGCGCGCGTGCGTCATCTTCGGCGAGGCGCGGCAGGGGTAGCGAAACCACCGGATCGGGACCCGCGCGCCATGGGGGGGGCAAGGATTCGGCTGCGCTGGACCGGACCGGGAAGGACCGGACTGGCAAGGAGCGGACAGGCCCCAGGGGTCCGAAGCTGCCCGACGGGCAGCGTCCGCCGCCGGCGCGAAAGGGCCAGCCGCCGCGCGGCGCGGCTTCGTCCGGCGGGACGCAGGGTGCCGAGAGGCCGGGCAGGACACCCCGCCGCGAAGGCCCCGGCGGCGCGACCGGGGGCAGGGCGCGCCCGCCGCGACCAGGCGGCAAGACCCCTTCGAAGCCGCGCTGACCGCCCTGCCGCGCCTAGTCGGCCTGCGGCGGGAAAGTCGCACCGCCGCCGGGCGCGTCACGCGTGCCGCCGTGCCTGAATCCGAGCCTGCAGGCCGGGGCCAAGCCCTCCGCAAGTCGGGAATGGCTTAATCTTGCCCTTTTTTCGCGCTAGGTTGAGATCGAGGACAGGCAGGCCCATGGACGGATCAAGCGAGCAGATGGCAAGAGCGCGCCAGAGCGTGCGCAGGCGGCGGGTGTTCTACCTACCCGGCTATGACCCGTTCCCGCCTCGCCGCTACCGCGAGCTTTACCGATGCGAGTCAACCGAGCAGGCGCGGATCTCGGGCTATCGTATCCGCCAGCGACCGAAAAAGGGCGACGGCCCCTATGGCTGGATCGCGACCTGCGAGGTCGAGGGCATGGAGACCGAGAGCGAGATCAATATCCTCGAATGGTCGGATATCGTGCGCTCCTCGATGTCTGCGGGACTTCTGGCCACTTATCTGCTGCTGGCGCGGACCGCGTGGATCTATCTGTCCACCGGGGTGCTCTTTCGCCTGTTCCGGCTGCGCGCGGGCCCCGGGATAGCGGCGATGTATCCGGTCGTGATGCTGGTGGGCCAGCTTGCCATTGCGCTGGCAGTGGCGGCGCTGCTGGGCTGGGGGCTGGCATGGGTGCTGCCGTGGTGGCTGGCTTATCCGCTGGGTCTGCTTGCCGTTCCGCCCATCCTGCACGGGTTTCGCAGGATCGACGGGAAATTCTTCGTTCATTACCTGCTGCTCGATTTTGCCTTCACGGCCAAGCACCGGGGGCGCAACCCGCCCGAACTGGAAGCGCGGCTTGACCATTTCGCTGACCTGATCGGGGCGGCGCTGCGCGAGGGCGATCTCGACGAGGTGCTGGTGGTGGGCCATTCGTCGGGCGTGCATCTGGGCGTGTCGGTCCTGGCGCGGGTGATCCGGGCGGGGCACGCGCCGGGGCAGGCACGGCTGGCCTTCCTCTCGCTTGGCCATGCGGTGCCGATGCAGTCCTACCTGCCCGACGCGCGGGAGCTGCGCGAGGATCTGCGCTACCTCTCCACCCGCGAGGAACTGTTCTGGCTGGATGTGACCGCTCCGGGCGATGGCTGCACCTATGCGCTGTGCGATCCGGTTTCCTCGTCCGGAGCCGCGCCGCGCGAGGGCAAGCGCTGGCCGATCGTGATCTCGGCAGCCTTCACCCAGAGCCTGACACCCGAGACCTATCGCAAGTACAGGCGCCGGTATTTCAGGCTGCACTTCCAGTATCTTTGTGCCTTCGATGCGCCGAAGGATTACGATTACTTCCTGATTACGGCCGGCCCGCTGGCACTGGCGGACCGCTATGCCACACGCAATTCCTCGGCCTCGGTCAGCCATGCCTGTTATCTGCGCCCGCAAGAGCGGCTCGACTGATGCGCCCGCCGATGCCCGACCACCGCCCCGACAGCGTGCCTTTCTGGCGCCATGTCCGCATGTTCAGGCGCGACATACTCTCGACCCAGCCGGCGCGGCTCTATCGTGCGAAGATGGCTGAAGTGAAGCTGCCCTTCCTGCATTCGGTGATGGTCAACACGCCCGATCTCGTGCGGCTGGTGTTGCAGGACCGCCCCGCCGATTTTCCGAAATCCGAGCGCGTGCGCGAGGGGTTGCGCCTGCTGCTGGGCGATTCGGTCTTCGTCACCAATGGCGAGACCTGGGCGCGGCAGCGGCGTATGATCGACCCGGCCTTCGAGGGCGGACGGCTGCGCGACACGTTTCCGGCCATGTGGGCGGCGGCCGAGGCGGCCGCCGCGCGTTTGGAACCCGGTGTGCAGGAGGTCGAGGAGGCGATGAGCCACGCCGCCGCCGATGTGATCTTCCGCACGCTGTTCTCGATCCCGATCGAGGATGCCACCGCCACCGAGGTGTATCGCAGCTTCCGCGCGCATCAGCGGTCAAGCCCGATCCTGAACCTGGCGGCCCTGATACCGTTGCCGGGCTGGGCGCCACGCTATTTCCCGCGCCAGACCCGCGAGACCGCCCGTCACATCCGGAACCTTATCACCGAACTGACAGCCGCACGGATGGCGGCCATCCGCGCGGGCACGGCGCCCGACGATCTGGCCACCAAGATCATGACCACGCGCGATCCCGTGACGGGCAGTACCTTCACCACGGCGGAAATGGTCGATCAGGTCGCGATCTTCTTTCTGGCCGGGCATGAAACGAGCGCCTCGGCGCTGGCCTGGACATTGTATCTTGTCGCCGGTCACCCCGAGTGGCAGGCGCAGTTGCGGACCGAGGCGCAGGCGCTGCGCCCGCATCTGGGCGGCTCCGCGCCCGATTTCGGCATCCTGCGGCAGTTCCCGCTCATCCGCGACACGTTCCGCGAGGCGCTGAGGCTCTATCCGCCAGTGCCGATGCTCGTGCGCGAGGCAACACGGCGCGAGACATTCCGCGGGCGCAGGCTGGGACCGGGAACACAGGTGATCGTCTCGCCCTGGCATATGGGCCGCAACGAGCGGATCTGGGACGCGCCGCACGAGTTTCGTCCCGAACGCTGGCAGCAGGCACAGACGCGCGCCTGCGCGCGCGAAGCCTTCATTCCGTTTTCGGCCGGGCCGCGCGTGTGCACGGGCGCGGGCTTCGCGATGGCCGAGGCGGTGCTGATCCTCGCCCGGATACTGTGCGAATGGGAGCTTGGCACCGTCGCCGGGCGCGTGCCGGTGCCGGTTGCGCATATGACCGTGCGCGCGCAAGAGGGGATCTGGCTTGCGTTGCAGGACCGCCGGGCCGGGTGAGTTGTAGGGTGGGTGATTCCACCCACCCCTGATCGGTCGACAGGGTGGCCGACGCGCGCGGCTATTCCGCAGCCTTGGGCAGGAAGCCGCGCTCGATCATGTCCTGGGGGGCGACAGGGTATTCGCCCGAAAAGCAGGCGTCGCAATATTGCGGGCGGGCGTCATTGCGCCCCCCGGCCTCGCCAACCGCGCGATAGAGTCCGTCGAGCGAGACGAATTTCAGCGAATCGACCCCGATGAAATCGCGCATCTCCTCCTCGGTCATGGTCGCGGCCAGCAGTTTCTCGCGCTCGGGCGTGTCCACCCCGTAGAAGCACGGCCAGGCCGTGGGCGGCGAGGCGATGCGGAAATGCACTTCTGCCGCGCCCGCCTCGAGGATCATTTCCTTGATCTTCTGGCTGGTCGTCCCGCGCACCACGGAATCATCCACCAGCACCACCCGCTTGCCGCGAACGAGCGTCCGGTTGACATTCAGCTTCAGTCGCACGCCCATCGAGCGGATCTGCTGGCTGGGCTCGATGAAGGTGCGCCCCATATACTGGTTGCGGGTGATGCCCAGCGCAAAGGGAATGCCCGATTCCTGGCTGTAGCCGATCGCGGCAGGAGTGCCGCTGTCGGGCACCGGGCAGACAAGGTCGGCCTCGACAGGCGCCTCGCGCGCGAGCTCCACCCCGATCTGGCGGCGTGTCTCATAGACCGACCGGCCGCCATAGAAACTGTCAGGGCGCGAGAAATAGACATGCTCGAAGATGCAGAAGCGTGATTTCTCGGGGCCGAAGGGGCGCATGCTTTCCACACCATTGCGGGTGATGACAACCATCTCGCCCGGCTCGATCTCGCGGATGAAGTCGGCGCCGATGATATCAAGTGCGCAGGTCTCGGAGGACAGTACCCAGCCAGAGGCCAGCTGCCCCAGCACCAGAGGGCGCACGCCCAGCGGGTCGCGCACCCCGATCAGCTTCGAGCGCGTCATCGCCACGATGGAAAAGGCGCCCTCGGCGCGGCGCAGCGCATCCTTCATCCGCTCGGGGATGGTCTTCTGGAACGAGCGCGCCATCAGGTGGATCAGGCATTCGCTGTCCGAGGCGGACTGGAAGATCGAGCCGCGCTCGATCAGCTCGCGCCGAATCGATTCGGCATTGGTGATGTTGCCGTTATGCGCCAGCGCCGCGCCGCCCATCGCGAATTCGCCGAAGAACGGCTGCACGTCGCGGATCTGCGTGGCGCCTTTCGACCCTGCGGTCGAATAGCGCACATGGCCGATGCCGATCTCGCCGGGCAACCCCTCGATAACGCCGGCCTTGGTGAAATTGTCGCGCACAAGCCCGAATCTGTGCGCCGAGTGGAAGCCCGATTCGGGGTGATGCGTGATAATCCCGCCGGCTTCCTGGCCGCGATGCTGCAATGCATGCAGGCCAAGCGCCACGAAATTCGCCGCGTCCGTCAGCCCGATGCACCCGAAAACACCGCATTCCTCGCGCAGCTTGTCGTCGTCGAACGGGTGGCTGAACATTGCAGGCCCCTGGCAGATAGCTCTCGGCCTCGCTCTAGCCTATCCATGCGGGAGTGTCACCACTCCTTTGCGTGTGCAGCACTCAGTTGCAGCCGGAAACCAGTTCCTCGTATTTCTGCACCAGCCAGTTCGGCGCATCTTCGGGCACGGCCTCGTTAAGATTGCCCGACAACTGCCCGAATACACTGGCCGAGCGCGATTCCTCGACCATCGGCACCGACCCGGGCGGCACGGCACGGTCAAAGACCAGCAATGCGATCGCCACCAGCAGGATGCCGCGCGCCACGCCGAAGAAGAATCCGAGCCCCTGATCGATCCCGCCGATGGCCGAATTGCGCACGAAGCTGGAAAAGAGCGGCGTGAACAGCGAGGCCAGCACCAGCACGATGGCAAAGACCGCCGCAAAGGCCGCGATCACCGTCAATTCGCAGCTGTCGCCCAGAAAGCTTCCCAGATAGGGAATTTCGCGCACCAGCGGCTGCACCGCCGGTGCCAGGATGAAGGCCAGCACCGCCGCGCCGATCCAGCCCAGGATCGCCAGCGCCTCGCGCATGAAGCCGCGCGAATAGGCCAGGATCCCCGAGACGATGATGATCACCGCCACACCGGCATCGACGATTGTAAAGCCTTCCATGCCTGTCTCCCCTGAGTGCGACGGTCAACCCGCACCAAAAACCTGCCCGACCACTTCTGCCAGATCAGGCATCTGTTTCAATGCAATTCCCGGATGGGCCGAAGGTTTGGCCAGCCGTGGTGCGATAGCAGCGCAAAAACCAAGTTTTTGCGCCTCTTTCAACCTGTTTTCGGTCTGGCTGACGGGACGCAGCGCGCCCGAGAGGCTGATTTCGCCGAAAACAACAGTGTCGGCAGGCAATGCGATGTCCTCGCGCGCAGACAGAAGCGCGCAGGCCACAGCCAGATCGGCCGCAGGCTCCTGCACGCGCATCCCGCCGGCGACATTCAGGAACACATCCATCCCCGCGAAGGGAATGCCGCATCGCGCTTCCAGAACGGCCAGGATGGTCGAGAGCCGCGCGCCGTCCAGCCCCACCACCGTGCGCCGGGGAGTGCCCAGCGGCGAAGGGGCGACCAGCGCCTGAATCTCGGTCAGCATGGGGCGCGTGCCCTCGATGCCCGCAAAGACGACCGAGCCCGGCGCAGGCGTGCCGCGCTCGGACAGGAACAGCGCCGAGGGGTTGGCCACTTCGGCCAGACCGCTGCCCGTCATCTCGAACACGCCGATCTCGTCGGCGGGGCCGAAGCGGTTCTTGACCGCGCGCAGGATGCGGAATTGATGGCCGCGCTCGCCCTCGAAATAGAGCACGGTATCAACCATGTGTTCCACCACGCGCGGGCCTGCGATCTGGCCCTCCTTGGTAACATGACCGACCAGGATCACCGACACCCCGCGCCGCTTGGCGAAGCTGACCAGTTCATGCGCGGCGGCGCGGACCTGCGCGACCGAGCCGGGAGCCGATTCGACCGAGTCGAGCCACATGGTCTGGATCGAATCGATTACCACCAGATCGGGGCGCTCTGTGTCCAGCGTGGCGAGGATGTCGCGCAGGTTGGTCTCGGCGCCAAGCTGCACGGGCGCCTGTGCCAGCCCCAGCCGCGCGGCGCGCAGGCGCACCTGTGCCGCCGCCTCTTCGCCCGATATATAGAGGCATTTCAGACCCTTGCCCGCGAAAGCCGCCACCGCCTGAAGCAGCAGGGTCGATTTCCCGATGCCCGGATCGCCCCCGACCAGAATCGCAGAGGCCGCAACCAGCCCGCCACCCAGCACCCGGTCGATCTCGGCCATGCCCGAGGTGCTGCGCGGGGGCGGGGCCTCGGCCTCGGCCAGCGTCGAGAGCGCGATGGAGCGGCCTTTGCCCGCACGCGCGCCGGGCCCGGCCGAGAGCGGCGCCTCCTCCACAATGCTGTTCCACGCACCGCAGGCCTCGCAGCGCCCGGCCCATTTGCGATGGGTGGCACCACAGGCCGTGCAGGTGAACTGGGGAAGCGGCTTTGCCATGACGCCTTATCGCAACGCGCCTGCCCGCGCGCAAGGGCGCTCAGGCAAATGCGCCTTCCTCGCGCGTGACCTCGGTCAGCAGCCAGTCACGAAAGGCCAGTGCAGCGGGATTGGGACGTGATGCGATCGGGGTCATCAGCCAGTAGCCGGCCCCGTTGGCCCATTCGGGGGCAAGTGCGACCAGTTCGCCCCGGGCAAGTTCGGGCCGGTAAAGAAATGGCGGCAGCAATGCCACGCCCAGCCCCGCGCTGCAGGCCTGCGCCATGGCGGCCAGATGCTCGAACACCATGTCCGGCGCGGGCAGGGGCGGTAGGCCATGGCTGACGGCCCAGCCCTGCCATTCGTCAGGGCGCGAGGCGATCGCCAGGCGCGGAAGGCGGGCGATGATGGCAAGACCACCTGTGCGCAGCGCAGGTGCGACGCAGGGCTGTACGCGGTCCTCGAACAGCAGCGTGGCCTGCGCGCCGGGCCAGTCGGGCTGGCCGGCATGCAGCGCGGCATCCGCACGCGCCGCGCGCATGTCGAAAGCCCCGATCCGGGTACGGAAATGCAGCGTTATCTCGGGGTGACGGCGCAGGAAACGGGGAATGCGCGGAATCAGCCAGCGCGTGCCGAAGGTGGGCAGGATCGCCAGTGTCAGCTGCCCCGGTGTGTCGCGGCGCAAGACCTCGCGAGCGGCCGCCTGTAGCGTGTCGAGCGCGGCGCGCGCGGCCTCGGCATAGCTGGCACCTTCATGCGTGGGCGTCACCTGCCGCGGTCCCCGCTCGAGCAGCACCACCCCAAGCTGGGTTTCCAGTGCGGCAACCTGCCGCGAGACTGCCGACTGCGTTAGCGACAGCTCTTCGGCGGCCTGGGTAAAACTGCCCAGCCGGGCGACAGCTTCGAACGCCTGAAGCGATTGGGTCGTCGGCAGATGGCGGCGCGACAGGGGCATGGTATTCCTATATGGAATGACGATATTCGGCATTATCCTTTTTCCATGAGAGAAATTCAATGTATCACATGAACAGATCGCATGAATGACCGGAGGACGCCCCCATGCCACTCGACAAGCCCGCCCTCAAACCCAAGGACGCGCCAGATCTTGGCCGCTTTGCCTGGGACGATCCGCTGCGGCTGGAGAGCCAGCTTTCCGAGGATGAGCGGATGCTGCGCGATGCTGCGCATGACTTCGCACAGGCCACGCTGCAGCCGCGCGTGATCCGGGCCTTTCGCGAGGAAGCCTCGGAGCCGGAGGTCTTCGCGCTGATGGGGCAGGCGGGGCTTCTGGGAGCGACCCTGCCCGAACAATACGGCGGCCTCGGCGCGTCCTATGTCACCTACGGGCTGATCGCACGCGAGATCGAGCGCGTGGATTCGGGCTATCGGTCGATGATGTCGGTGCAAAGCTCGCTCGTGATCTATCCGATCTACGCCTATGGCTCGGAGGCGCAGCGCGAGAAATACCTGCCCGGCCTGTGTTCGGGCGCATTGATCGGCTGTTTCGGACTGACCGAACCCGACGCCGGCTCGGACCCGGCGGGCATGAAGACGCGCGCCGAAAAGACCGAAGGCGGCTACCGGCTGACCGGCTCCAAGATGTGGATATCGAACAGTCCCTTTGCCGATGTCTTTGTCGTCTGGGCGAAATCCGAGGCTCATGGCGGCCGGATTCGCGGCTTCGTGCTGGAAAAGGGGATGAAGGGGCTCTCGGCGCCGAAGATCGAGGGCAAGCTCAGCCTGCGGGCCTCGACCACGGGCGAGATCGTGATGGACGGTGTCGAGGTCGGCGAGGAGGCGCTGCTGCCGCATGTCGAGGGGCTGAAGGGTCCGTTCGGCTGTCTGAACCGCGCGCGCTACGGCATTGCCTGGGGGGTGATGGGCGCGGCCGAGTTCTGCTGGCACGCCGCGCGCCAGTACGGGCTTGACCGCAAGCAGTTCGACAAGCCGCTGGCAGGCACGCAGCTTTACCAGAAGAAACTCGCCGACATGCAGACCGAGATCGTGCTGGGGTTGCAGGCAGCCCTCCAGGTGGGGCGGCTGATGGACGAGGCGCAGGCGGCGCCCGAGATGATCAGCCTCATCAAGCGCAACAATTGCGGCAAGGC
>SKYA01000158.1 GCA_007128135.1 Paracoccaceae bacterium
CCCTGGTCATTCTCGGCCAGAAACAGAAGCATCGCCACCAGCGCGACCAGCCCACCGATATAGCCCAGCGCCCAGCCCGTGCCCGAAATGCGGCCCAACTGGTCACGCACGCCCAGCGTGGGCAGGATGGCGTTGGTAAAGACGATGCCGTATTCCAGTCCGACCATGCCGATGGCAAAGGCCACGAGTATGAACAGGATGGTGCTCTGGTCCGCGTCGGGAACTGCCCACCACAGCGCCCAGGACCCCGCGACATAGAGCGCCGACCACAGCAGGATCCACAGCCGCTTGTTGCCCGAACTGTCGGCAATGGCTCCCAGAACCGGCGCGAACAGCGCGGTCAGCAACCCCGAGATGGCAAGCATCCAGCCCCACATCGCCTGCCCAGTCACCGGGTCCGGGGCCACGAAGGAGGTGAAATAGGGCGCGAAGATGAAGGTCAGCAGCAGGATGCTGTAGGGCTGGTTGGCCCAGTCGAACATCCACCATCCCCAGATGCGCTTGCTCTGCTTGGTCATCCGCCCTGCCCCTGTTGATTGTGCGCTGCTCCACTAAGCCGCACAGTTGGCCGACAGACAAGCACCAAAACCACCGGGCAGGACGGACAGGTGCATCAGGGCGCGCCGCGACCTGCGCCAACGCTCCGAAAGCACCGGGGGATTCGGGAAAATTCCGCATGAAAACCGGGCGGCGGCGCTGGTGATGGCGGAAAGGCAGAAACAGGTTCTTGCCAATATCCACCACCCCCGCTCACGGACAGAGGGTCACGGCGAGTCAACCAAACGAACACAGCCAACCGCCTTCATCCGCGCAACGCCGCCTCATCATGCGCACAAACGGGCGACCCACCTCACCATCCCGCCTCCGGCCCTGTCGGTCAGAGGGTCTGGGCAGGTATTGCGCGACATGCGGGCACCGCCGCCAGGCGGTGTCCGTGCGCGGCTCAGTAGCTGCGGATCAGGCCGACAAGCCGCCCCTGCACCTGCACCTGATCGTCACGCAGCAGGCGCGTTTCATAGGCCGGGTTGGCGGCTTCCAGCGCGATCATGCCGTTCTGGCGCCGGAACCGCTTGAGCGTCGCCTCATGCCCTTCCACCAGCGCCACGACGATATCGCCATTATCGGCCGTGTCCTGCTCGCGGATGACGACGATATCGCCATCATTGATGCCCAGGTCGATCATCGAATCGCCCTGCACCTCGAGCGCATAGTGATTGGCCCGCCCGCGCAGCATGCTGCCGGGCACGGCAATGTCGGTCACGACCTCGCTGATCGCCTCGATCGGCGTGCCCGCGGCGATCCGCCCCATCACCGGCAGGCTGAGCGCCGCAGCCTCCACCGGCATCGAGGCGCGCGGCGCGGCCGGTCTGGCGGACGCGCCCCCGTCGATCACCCGCGCCTCCTGACGATTGAGCGCATCGGGCAGTTTCAGAACCTCGATGGCGCGGGCCTTGTGCGGCAGGCGCCGGATGAAGCCCCGCTCCTCGAGCGCCGTTATCAGCCGGTGAATGCCCGATTTCGAGCGCAGATCAAGCGCATCCTTCATCTCGTCAAAGGACGGGGCGACGCCCTCGCGTTCCATCCGGTCGTGAATGAGCTTGAGCAGATCAATCTGCTTGCGTGTCAGCATGGTAATGTCCCCTGTTCTGACTCCGGCCCCACATATTCCCATTATGTTCTAACTCTGTTCGCCTCTTGTGTCAACGGGGCTCACAGCGGGATATAGCGGACCTCCTCACCGGTCTTGCGCGCGGGGTCCTGCACGGGCCGGATCAGCAGCGCATCGGCGGCACAGAGCACACCCAGAAGCGCGCTGTCCTGATCGGGCATCGGCGTGATCGTGCGGTCCGGGCAAAGGGTTGCGCGCATGAAATGCATCCTCGGCCCGTTGGCGGGCAGATCCGAGGCCAGGGTCGCCGCCGCGCTTGTCAACGGATAGGCCCCCAGCCCCTGCATGGCGCGCAGCACCGGGCGCAGGAAAAGATGCCCGCACACGATCGAGGAAACCGGGTTTCCCGGCAGGCCCAGCAGCATCGCATCGCCAAGCCGCCCGGCCATCAGCGGCTTGCCGGGGCGCATGGCGACCTTGTAGAAGGCGCGGCTTGCCCCCAGCGCCTCGGCGACAGGACCGACCAGATCATGGTCGCCCACCGACGCGCCGCCGATGGTGACGATGACATCGGCCCCCGCGGCCAGTTCGAACACCGCGCGCAGGCTGGCCTCGCTGTCGCGCGCAATCGGCAGCATCCGCGCGCGGGCGCCCTCGATCTCGGCCAGGGCCTTGAGCGCAAAGGCGTTTGAGGCGATGATCTGATCGGGACGCGGGTTTTCGCCCGGCATCACCAGTTCATCCCCGGTGGCGATGACTGCCACTTCGGGGCGACGGCTGACAGTCACCTGCGCGCAGTTCATCGCGGCCAGCAGCGCCAGATCCTGCGCGCGCAGCCTGCGTGGCGCGCTCACGCGGTCGCCGGCGCGGAAATCCTGGCCGCGCGGGCGGATATTGTCGCCATCACCCAACCCGTCCTGCACCAGTATTTCGTCGCCCTCGCGGATGACCTCCTCCTGGATCACCACCCGCTGCGAGCCCTCGGGCACCGGGGCTCCCGTGAAGATACGCACGGCCTGACCGGGGCGAATGGCGCCCTCATGGCGATGCCCGGCGGCGGCCTCTCCGATCACGGTGAACCGCGCGCCGGGCGCGACCGGCCCTGCCACGGCATAGCCATCCATGGCCGAACCGGCAAAGGGCGGCTGGTCACGCCGTGCCGTGACAGGGGCACGCAGCACCCGGCCCGCGGCCTGCGCAAGATCGACACTCTCGGCCTCCAGCACCGGGGTCAGAGCAAAGACCTGCGCCAGCGCCTGCTCGAAGGGAATCATGCCTCGTAACGGCCCGACTTGCCGCCCTCTTTCAGCACGACGCGCGTGGCCACGATCTCCATCGACTTCTCGGCAGCCTTGAGCATGTCATAGACCGTCAGCGCCGCGACCGAAGCCGCGGTCAGCGCCTCCATCTCGACCCCGGTCTGGCCAGTGGTGCGCACCTCGGCGCGGATGCGCACACCCGGCAGACTCTCATCCGGGGTCAGATCGACCGAGACCTTGGTAATGGGCAGCGGATGGCAGAGCGGAATCAGATCGGCGCAGCGTTTCGCGCCCATGATGCCCGCCAGCCGCGCCACGCCCAGCACATCGCCCTTCCTGGCACGGCCCTCGGTCACGAGGGCAAGCGTCTCGGGGCGCATGCGCACGGCACTTTCGGCAATCGCGCGCCGGTCGGTCACGGCCTTTTCCGAGACATCGACCATATGCGCATGGCCCTCGGCGTCGAAATGGGTAAGCCTTGCCATCACACCCCCTCGGGGAGGACCGGAGCGCGCAGCAGATCGCGCGTCGCCTGCGCCACATCGGGCTTGCGCATGAGGCTCTCGCCAATCAGGAAGGAGCGCGCACCATGTCCGGCCAGATCGGCCAGATCCGCCGGGGTGAAGATCCCGCTCTCGGCCACCAGCAGCTTGCCCGCGGGCACGCGCGGCGCAAGCAGGCGCGTGGTGTCCAGCGTAACCCGGAAGGTGTTGAGATTGCGGTTGTTGATGCCCAGCAGGGGCGAGCGCAGGCCAAGTGCGCGGTCGAGTTCGGCGCTGTCATGGACCTCGACCAGCACATCCATGCCCCACGCGAAGGCCGCGTCCTCAAGCTCGGCCGCCTGCGCATCCGAGACCGAGGCCATGATGATCAGGATGCAATCGGCATGCAGCGCGCGGGCCTCGGCCACCTGATACGGGTCGTAGAGGAAATCCTTGCGCAATGCCGGAAGGCCGGTGGCGGCACGGGCCTCGGCCAGGAAATGATCCGCCCCCTGAAAGCTCGGGCCATCGGTCAGAACACTCAGGCAGGTTGCGCCACCGGCCTCATAGGCGCGGGCCAGCGCGGGCGGGTCGAAATCGGCGCGGATCAGCCCCTTGGAGGGGCTGGCCTTCTTGATCTCGGCAATCAGCCCGTAGCCGGTGGTCTGTGCCTGTTGCAGCGCCGACAGGAAACCGCGCGGGGCCGGGGCTGCGCGGGCTTGCTCCTCGATGGCAGGAAGGGGGGTCGCGGCCTTGCGGGCAGCGACCTCCTCGAGCTTGTAGGCCTTGATCCGGTCGAGAATGGTGGCCATGTCAGCCCCTCCGTGGTTCTAGCCCTTGACCGGGCTGATCTGGGCAAGCGTCTGCACTGCCTGCATCGCCGCGCCCGAGGCAAGGCTCTCGCGCGCCATCTCGACCCCCTCGGGCAGGGTTGCGGCACGATCCGCCACCACCAGCGCTGCCGCCGCGTTCAGCAGCACCGCATCACGATAGGCGGGACGGCCCCGCGCCTCGAGCACCGCGCTCAGTTCATTGGCATTCTCGGCCGGACTGCCGCCGATCAGTTGCTCGAACGGATGCACCGGCAGGCCCGCTTCCTCCGGGTGAAGCAAGAATTCCCGCAACTCCCCGGCCTCGAGCGCGACGACGGCGCTTTCGGCTGCGATCGACAATTCGTCGGTCCCGTCGCCACCATGCACGAGCCAGGCCTTTTGCGACCCCAGCGCCCGCAGGGTTTCGGCCATCGGGCGCAGCAACTCGGGCGCGAAGGCCCCTGTCAGCTGCCGCTTCACCCCTGCCGGGTTGGTCAGCGGCCCGAGGATGTTGAAGATCGTGCGCGTGCCAAGCTCCATGCGCACGGGGCCGACATGGCGCATCGCCGGATGGTGCATCGGGGCCATCATGAAGCCGATACCTGCCTCGCGCAGCGCCCGCTCGACAATTTCGGCCCCGACCATCACCTCGATCCCCAGCGCGCCCAGCGCATCCGCCGCGCCCGATTTCGACGAGAGGTTGCGGTTGCCATGCTTGGCAACCGGCACGCCCGCGCCCGCCACCACGAACGCCGTTGCGGTCGAGATATTCAGCGTGCCCTTGCCATCGCCCCCGGTGCCGACAATGTCCATCGCCCCCTCGGGCGCGCGCACCTTGACGCATTTGGCGCGCATCACGGCAGCGGCGGCGGCGTATTCCTCGACCGTCTCGCCGCGCGTGCGCAGCGCCATCAGGAACCCGCCGGTCTGCGCAGGCGTCGCCTGCCCCTCGAACAGCAGGTTGAACGCGGCCTCGGCCTCGGCCCGGGTCAGCGCGCGCGAGGCGGCAAGGCCGATCATGGGCTTGAGGTCATCCATCAGGCAGGCACCGCAGCTTGGGTCAGGAAATTGCGCAGCATGGCATGGCCATGCTCGGAGCGGATACTCTCGGGGTGGAACTGCACGCCCTCGATCGGCAGGTCACGGTGCCGCAGCCCCATGATCAGCCCGTCCTCCAGCCAGCTGGTGACCTCCAAGCAGTCGGGCAGGCTGGCGCGCTCGACCACCAGCGAGTGATAGCGCGTGGCCATCAGCGGTGAGGGCAGTCCGGCAAAGACCCCAGTGCCGGCATGATGCATCGCCCCCAGCTTGCCATGCACGATCTGTGGCGCGCGCACCACCTTGCCGCCAAAGGCCTGCCCGATGGTCTGATGACCCAGGCACACCCCCAGAAGCGGCACCCGCGCCTCGGCCGCGGCCAGTGTCAGCGGCAGACAGATCCCTGCCTGATCGGGGTTGCATGGTCCGGGCGAAAGCACGATGGCATCAGGCCGCAGCGCCATCGCCGCCTGCACATCCAGCACGTCATTGCGCCGTACCACCACCTCGGCGCCCAGCTCGCCCAGATAGTGAACCAGATTATAGGTGAAGCTGTCGTAATTATCGATCAGGAGCAGCATCGCGGGGCCCGAAGCAAGAGGCGGATGCCCGTTACATGCCCGCGCCACGGGGGCAAGGTCAAGGGCAAGGCGACCCGCCAGGGTGCAATCCGTTTGATCCGGGCGCGGAATTATGGGAAACTTCGCACAGGGCGCAGCAATAAGCGCATGGGTCAATCGGGCAGTCTTTCGGGGAGCAGCGGCGTGAACAGCAGTCTTCTGGCGGGGCTTGGCGTGGGGGCCGGGATTGTTCTGGCATCGGGGATCACGGCCAGCCTGCTCTTTCCGCCACCGCCTGCAATGGCTCCGCAGCCAGCACCGCCCGAGTCCGTGTCCGCGCTGCCAGAGCCGGATCAGCCGCCCGAAGCGGCATTGCCCGAACCGCAGCCAGAGCCAGTGCCAGTGCCAGAGGCACCCGCCCCGGACGAGCCTCTGGCAGAAGATGCGCCCCCGCCTCCGGCCGGCCCCCCTGACCCCGTTCCCACGGAACATGGCGACGCCGATGGCGAAGACCCCACCGCACCCGCCATCCGCCAGACCGAGGTGCGCGTCCCCGAGCCGCCCGAGCCGCGGGCCGATCCTGACGGGGATGCCGCGCCACTGTCTCCGCCCGCGCAGGATCAGGCCAGCATGGCACGACTTCCCGCGGCGGTCCGCCCCCCCTCGCAGGACGAGCGCGCGCTGGCGCTGCCGCAGGTCGCCCCGCCACAGGCGCCCCTGCCCGACACGCACGACACCCCCGCCGCCTCGCCCGAGGACCGCGCCGAGCGCGGACCGGCAGACATCGCGCAGCAGGAGGGACAGACCATGCCCGGCCTGCGCGTCTCGGGCCTGCCGCAGATCGGCGCCCCCGGCGACATGCCCACGACATCCGGCGAAGTGCCGGACGCAAACGCGCTCAGGGTCACGGCACTTGAACGCAACGCGCTCTACGATGGCAGCAGCGGCACCGGGCCGCGCATGGCGCTGGTGCTGGGCGATCCGGGCCTGCCAACGCCCATGCGGGTGGCGCTGGCCGCGCTCGAGATTCCCTTCACCGTGGCGCTCAACCCTTTCGACAGCAGCGCGGCCCAGGGCGCGGAGATCTATCGCGCGGCAGGCAAGGAGGTGCTGATCCTTGCCACCAGCCTGCCGGGCGGGGCCACGGCCTCGGATCTGGATGTCACTTTCAGCGCGTATTTCGAGGCGCTGCCCCAGGCGGTCGGCGTGATCGACCTGCCCGATAACGGGTTTTCCCGCAACACATCCATGCTCAATGACATCCTGCCGCTGCTGGCGCAGGACGGGCATGGCCTAGTGACCTTCGCGGGCGGGCTTGCCCAGGCCGGACGGGTGGCCGCGGCGGCCGGGATTGCCCATGCCGAGGTCTTCCGGGTGCTCGATCGCGGCGATGAAAGCCCCTTCACCATCCGCCGCTTTCTGGATCGCGCCATGTTTCAGGCCAGCCAGATGGGCGAGGTGATCGTGTTCGGCGATGCCTCGAACGACCCGACCCTGGAGGCGCTTGACATGTGGCTGGGCGACGGCCGCGCCGACCAGATCGCGCTGGTCCCGATCTCGGCCATACTGATGCGCCGAGACTGAGCCGGCGCGGACAGGCTTGCAGCCTGCCCGGCCCCGGTCTAGACCATGCAGCGCGGCCCCTTGCTGGAACTGGTAGACAGACCAGACTTAAAATCTGAGGCCCGTATGGGCGTGAGGGTTCGAGTCCCTCAGGGGCCACCACATCAGGACATGCGACCTCTGCGCACCCCCGCCCGCGCCGAGGAAATACGCGCCGGACACGGTCAGCGTGCCCCGGCTAAGGATTGATGCGGATCGGCGTGCCGTCGCGCACCATGGCATAGATGTCTTCCATCTGGCGGTCCGACACGGCGATGCAGCCATCCGTCCAGTCCCCTCGCGCGCGCCGAAAATGCGGGCCGCGGCCATGGATGAAGATGTCCCCGCCCGGCTTCCAGCCATTTTCCTCGGCGCGCGCGATGTCGTTCTCGTCAGGGTAGCTGATCCCGAGCGACAGGTGGAAGGCGCTGTTGGGGTTGCGCCGGTCGATGATGTAATCGCCCTCGGGCGTGCGCCGGTCGCCCTCACGGTGCTTGTGACCGACAGGATTTCCGCCAAGCTGCACGCGGAATGTCCGCAGGCGCTGGTCGTGATGATAGAGATGCATCCGGCGCGACGCCTTGTGCACCACAATCTGCGTGACCTCGGGACCGTAATAGGCGCGAAGCTTGCTCGGGGGCTTGCCGCAGGAAGCCAGCAGCCCCACCAGCACCACGGCAACAAGGACGCGAAGGAAACTCATGTGACTGCCTCTTGTTTTTTCGCACGACCATGCCGCAGTTGCATGATTCTGCCAAGCATTCGCGCGAGGGTGCTGACCACGCGGCGCTCACAAATCCGTCATTCGGCAGGTGTGGTCTTGTCCCTTTCCCGCGCCTCGAGCCGTGCCTCGATCGCTTCCAGCCGCTTGAGCACCTCGACCCGGTAATCGCTTGTCGCCTGATTGCTTTCCTCGGCATGGGCATCCTGCATCGAGTTCACGATCAGACCCACCAGCAGGTTCACCACCGCGAATGTCGTGACCATGATGAAGGGCACGAAGAAGGCCCAGGCATAGGGATAGATTTCCATCACCGGGCGCACGATGCCCATCGACCAGCTCTCCAGCGTCATGATCTGGAACAGCGAATAGGCCGAATTGCCCAGATCCCCGAACCATTCCGGGAAACTGTCGCTGAACAGCTTGGTGGCCATCACCGCGCCGATGTAGAACAGCATTCCCATCAGAAGGAAAACCGACCCCATCCCCGGCAGCGCCCGGATGAAGCCCTCGACCACGCGGCGCAGGTTGGGGCTGACCGAAACCACCCGCAACAGCCGCAGGATGCGCAGCGCGCGCAGCACGCTGAAGGTCTGCGCACCGGGCATCAGTGAAATGCCCACGATCAGGAAATCGAAGATATTCCAGCCCGAACGCCAGAATTGTCCGCGCTGGGCGTGGAACTTCAGCGTCAGTTCGAGAACGAAGATACTCAGGCACAGGGTGTCCAGCGCCACGATCACCGGACCGGCGACACCCATGATCGTGCCCGAGGTCTCCATCCCAAGCAGCACTGCATTGAACAGGATCACCCCGATGATCCCGTTGCGCACCCAGCGTTGGTCAAGAAAGGCGGCAGTCTGTTCACGGCTCAGCATGATGTCTCCGGGTCTGGCACGCAATGTGGCGCGCGTGTCGGAGGCGATATGCTATTTCGAGAACTGCGCTGCAAGCTCGACATGCGGGCTGAAGCGGAATTGATCGATCAATTGCACCCAATCCAGGCGAAACCCGCCCCGCACGAGGATTTTGGCATCGCGCGCGAAGCTGACCGGATTGCACGAGAGCGCGGCAATGCGCGCAATCCCGCCCTGCGCCAGCGCCTCGGCCTGCGCCTCGGCCCCGGCGCGCGGCGGGTCGATGATGGCGGCGTCAAAACGCGCCAGTTCCTCGGGCAGAAGCGGACGCCGGAACAGATCGCGGGCCTCATGCGTGACGCGCTTGAGGCCGCTCGCATGACGCCAGCCTTCATCGAGCGCGCGCAACATCGCCCCGTCACCCTCGACCGCATGGACCTCGGCCCGCTCGGCCAGCGGCAGGGTGAAGGTGCCGCAGCCCGCGAACAGATCGACAATCCGCGCGGCCCCGCCAGTGGCCTCGCGCGTGGCCTGCTGCATCGCGGCCTCGGCCTCTTGAGTGGCCTGCAGGAAGGCCCCGGGTGGCGGGGTCACGTGCGCAGAGCCGAAGCGCTGGAAGGGTGGTGCGGCCTGCGCGATCACCTCGCCGTCATGGGAGAGCCGGGCAAGCGCAGCTTGCCCGGCCCAGCGCCCAAGCTCTGCGCGCAATTGCCCCTCCAGCGGCTTTCCCCCCGAGATCGCCAGATCAAGCCCCGCTTCCGAGCGCGTCAGCGCCAGTGTCAGCACCGCCTTTCGGCTGCCCGCAAGCCGCGTCACCTCCTCCAGCAGCGGCAGGGCCGCTGTAAGCTCCGGATGCAGGATCAGGCATTCAGGGACAGGTGTGATTACATCCGACCCCTTCGCATGAAACCCGACCAGG
>SKYA01000162.1 GCA_007128135.1 Paracoccaceae bacterium
CGCTTTGAAATCGCGGTTGCTGACCTAAGAGAAACGCATGAAAGCAATGATCGACTTGTGCAGTCGATTGAAGCCCTCATGACAACCGTGGTGACGATCCAGCGCCCGGACGGCTCGACCGACCGGGTGCAGCTTTTAGGCTGGAACAACCTGTCAGATCCCAAGCGGAAGCGCGGCAACCTCAAGTATTCGATCCCGCCCGAGCTGGCGTTGCTGCTCAAGGATTCCACCGTCTTTGCCAAGCTGGAGCTCGAAGTGCTGCGGGCCTTCACCTCAAAGTATGCCTTGGCCCTCTATGAAGCAGTGGCGCGGCGTGTGCGGCTCAAGCATGTGTTCACTGAACGGTTCGCCCTGAACGACTTTCGGGAGCTTTTAGGCGTTGAGCCTGGAAAGCTGGAAACTTTTGGCAACCTGAACCAATACGCTATCAAGCCCGCCCTTGTGGAAGTGAACGCCCTATCCGACTTCACCGTGACTGTGGTGCCAGAGAAAACCGGGCGGCGCGTCACCGGCGTTCTGATCGGCTGGGGGGCAAAGGACATTGAAGGACGGAAAGCCGCTTATGCCGAGCTGCAACGTCCCCGCGTGGGCCGCAAGGCGCGGATCACCGGGACCGTTGAGGAAATGCTGCCGCCTGAGGTGATCGAGTAATTGCTGCGAGGCTTGAAGGTCTTCAGTCCTCGCCGTTGGATGCTATCGCTGCAAGGTCAATGCGATCTCTGTTACCCTCCAGCAACGCCGCCCAATTCATTCGCATTTTCTCAGGGTCAACTTCATCAACCACGATTGAAGTAGTGACTTTCTGCACACCTTCAACTTTGCGAATAGCAATCGAGACGGCTTCAACTGCTTTTAGGTTACGGCCCACAACTTTACAGCGCAGATCAACAGTGCCGAAGACAGTGTAGATCATGATGACGCCAGGTACCTGGTGCAGGTCACGGGTCACCTTTGCTTGGTCCGCTTCGTTCGATGTCTCAATGTCAACGAATGCTTGTGCTTGGAATCCCATCTGGAAGAAGTTGGGAAAGCTATCTTGCAACACACCACTCTCAACAAGTGCCTTGCGAGCTCTCGACGGGTTGCTATCGACAGCTTCTCTTTGCTTGATCATTTTATGGGGGAACTTCAAGCAATCGATCAACAAGTCAAACTTAGCCACCAGACTGCCTTTCAAACATCACAATCCTCGACGAAGCCCGCCTGTTAACCGCCTACAACAGCGCGGGGATCATACAGCGTTCGGAATGGGATTGTTCTACCTTTTCCATCCTTTGGCTCAAGAAGGATTTCATATCCTGAAAGTTGCTTACTCATGAGCTCATCGTAGATGTCCAAGACATGACGTAAAGCGTCAGCATCTGTGTTCGAATTTGTTGCGTCCCGAATGATCTGCATCCGCTTGTTAGAGGTAGGTGAGAGGCTTACGTTTTTCCGGATCGTTGCCGCTTCATTTTTTTTGGTCATGTGTCCCTCGTCCAAAAACAGCAAGCACCTGCGCTGCCCGCGCCGGTGCCTTTTGAGTGCTCTTTAGTTACATATTTCTCAGGTCTTTCCAATGACATTTTGAGTACAAAGAGCACGCATCTTTATCGTCAAAGGTACATCTAATGGTATTTTTTGTACACAAATCATCCACTTTCTGTATATAGGGCAGAATTTCTCGTATCGTGTGCTTTTTCTGTGCTTGATTCGGGCCTTTGCTGGGCGTAGCTTGAGACTCATGAAGGGGCCTGATGGTCAGCCCCACATGGAGAAAGAGAGGTCCAGCATGCCGAAACGTGTGACAAATCGGATACGGGACTCGTCGCTAATGCTGATGAAGCGCTAATACGCTTCATCAAGTGGCTGATCAGGTTTCTTCTGATACGGCTTATTATCGACTTGATGCGAAAGGCATACAACCATGTCATCAATGGATGACTAAACCCCACCTCGCGAGGTGGGGTTTTCATTTATGCACCCCTTTCAAGACATTTCCTCTCTACTTTGCCTTCACAATATTCAGCACAGTTGAGGCGTGCCACGTTCCACCTCGTGCCGTTTTGATCCCGCGCGCGTTCAATTCCCCCGCAATCTGGCGTAGGGATGCGCCCCTTGCCCTGATCTGTTCGATCATCGGCAACACGCTCTCTGCATGGGCTAATGCCCGTGCCTTGTTCACCGCCACGCCCTGCCGCGCCGCCTGACGCTGTTCAGAAGCCCGCTCCGGAATAGACCAGCCCAGCTTAACACCGCGTGCCTTTGCCGCCGCCAGCGCCGCCTTGGTGCGCTCTGAGATTGCGCGGCCCTCTTGTTCCGCTACTGCGGCCATGATGTGCAGCACAAAGCGGTTCGCCTCTGGCATATCCGCCGCCGTGACCTCGACGCCGCTTTCCAAAAGGTTCGCAATGAAGGCGACATTGCGGGCAAGACGGTCCAGCTTGGCAATGAGCAACACAGCCCCTGTCCGTTTTGCCTCGGCCAGCGCCCGCGCCAGCTCTGGGCGATCTGACCGCTTGCCGCTTTCGACC
>SKYA01000008.1 GCA_007128135.1 Paracoccaceae bacterium
CGGGGGGGGGGGGGGGGGGGTGGGTGGGCGCGACTCGCGGGCGCCCTTTTCCCTTGTGCGTTCCGGCATGACGCCGGTTCCGGCCCCGGTTGTCAGGGGCGCCGGATGCGCGAGATGTCCAGCGTTACGGCCTCGGCCAGATTTTCCAGCGAATCATGCAGTATCTGCAACATGTAGCGCGGATTATGCACATAGCCGCCGGGATCCTTGGCAACGACCTGATAATTGTAGGCCGCCTTCAACAGGCGCGGGGTCCAGTTCTGGTAGCGGTTGTCGCGCGTCGCCAGTTCGGTCGGAAGAGTGCCCGTGCCAGTGGGATCCGCAAAGAAATAGGGGAAACGGCCCACATAGGCGATGGGCGTGCCCGCTACCTCGGCTGCATAGAGGCGGATCGCATCGAGAAGCTGTCCATGCAGCGCAACGATCTCGGCATGAATCCCGCCCGAGCGATCGCCCGTGCCGGCGAAGTCCTGGTGCTGGCTGCGGATGTCGCGCAAGCTTTCGACCCCGCGATGGCAGGCCAGGCAGCCATCGCTTTCCACCTGGGTGCTGTGCGGCTCGTGGCAGGCCACGCATGTATCGGCGCCAGGCACATGCATGAAGCGACCCGCATAGGAGCGCCCGGCATACTGGTAGCCCGGCCGCGCCTCGGCGCCCAGCATCGTGGCGGCCGAGGCCGCGTAATGGATATTGACGAAAGCCAGATCAGCCGAGACCTCGTCCTCTGCCTTGCCCGCAACGCGCGCCTCGACATGGTCGCTCGACTGTCGCCCCTGATGGCAGACCATGCAGGTGGCCGAAGATCCCAGCCCCGCCACCTCGACTCCGGACGGGAAGGTCACCGCATCCAGCGCATGGGCCTCGGCCGTGTGGCAGGAGGCGCAACCGATGACCGTATTGATCGTGCCGGGATGATCGACAACACCCACAGTCGATCCGCCCACGCCCAGAAAATCCAGAAACCCGGTTTCGGAATGGCACATGGCGCAACTCTCTGGCACCTGCCCCTGCTCGTTCCAATAGGTGAAGGATGGAGAGTTGTAGTTGCCATGCGGAGACTCGAGCCAGGCGGCAATGAGGCGCTCCAGCCCTTCGGGACCTTCGGCCCGCAGGGCCGTGGCAGGAAAGGCGAGCAGGGCGAGCAGCGATATGACGAGCAGGCGCATGATGTCCTCCGATCTGGCTGGCAACGTGACAATGCTAATTGCCCGAATGCATCTCGCCATTGACACGGATCAAGGCGCAAGCGGATTTATTGACAACACTGGTCGCGAATGGGCAGAGTTCGGGTAGCCATGCAGCATAAACCATTTCTTCCACGCCTGAATGGCCCTGCGCTGGCAGCGGCCTATCTGCTGGCAGCCTTCCTGCCGCTCGGGCTGGCGCGCACCCAGTCGGTCGCCCCTGCAGACCAGTGGGAACTTGCCGCCGCGGCGATGGGACTGGTTGCGCTCTGGGGCATGGCGGTGCAGTTCGTGACTTCGGGGCGGTTCGAGTCGGTGTCGGGGCGTCTCGGGATCGACAAGATCATGGCCTTCCACAAGATGGCGGCGCTCTGGGTGGCGCTGGCGCTGGTGCTGCATCCGCTTGCCTATGTGCTGCCGACCTGGGCCGAAGACCCCGATCTGGGCTGGATTCGCCTGCGCTTCTACCTGACCGACCCCGCCTATCTGAGTGGCGTGGTTGCACTTGGCGCACTTATCGTGCTGATCCTCACCTCGGTGCTGCGCGACGCCCTGCCCTGGCCCTATGAGGCGTGGCGCGGCCTGCATGTCATTCTGGGACTGGTCGCCGTGCTGGGTGGGCTGCATCATGCCGTCGCTGTCGGCCGGTTCAGCGCGCAGGGTGTTCTGGCCGGGTTCTGGGGGCTGGTCGCGCTGGGGATTGGGGTGGTCATGGCCACGCTCTACGGCTGGCGCTGGTGGCAGTTGCACCGGCGGCCATGGCGGCTGGCGTCGGTGAGCAAACGCGCCGACAGGATGTGGGAGCTTGACATACAGCCTGCGCCCGGCACCCCGCCCCTGCCCTACCATGCCGGACAATTCGTCTGGATGACCGAGGGCCGACGTCGCTTCCCGCTGCTTGACCACCCGTTCTCGATCGCCGACAGCCCGCGTCGGGACGGGCTGAGCCTGCTGGTCAAGGAATCCGGGGATTTCACCAACAGGATCGGAGACTTGCCCGAGGGCCGCGTGATCGGCATCGACGGGCCGTATGGCGAGTTCACGCTCGAGGCACAGGGCGGCGCGGCAGTCCTGCTGATCGGCGGCGGCGTGGGGATCGCGCCCATCCTGGGCATCTTGCGCGACATGCGCGCACGCGGCGAGACGCGGCCTGTCCGGCTGGCCTATGCCGTGGGTCAGCCTGCGAATTTCGCCTGTCTGGAGGAGTTGCGCGCGGCCAGGAGCGCGCTTGACCTGCGGCTGTGGCTGCTGAGCGAGGATGGCCCGCATGAGGACGATATCCTTGAGGGGAGGCTGACACGCACGCGGCTGGGCGAGATGCTCGACGGGCTCGACCCCGTACAGACCCGCGCCCTGATCTGCGGGCCGGGGCCAATGGTGGTGGGCGTCTCGGACACTCTGCTCGATCTGGGCATGCCGATGCGCAATGTGGTCTATGAGCGTTTCGACTATGCGGGCGGGGCGCGATCACGGCAGGACCGGGCGCGCACGCGCAACATCCTGAGCGTGGGTGCCGCGCTGGCGCTGGGCGTGGCCGGGTTTGCACTCATGGGCTAGAGCATGTTGCGCAAAAGTGGGTACCGGTTTTGCGCATGAAAAAATGCGGGGATGAATGGATGGAGCGTGTCGCGCGAATTCGAATGAACGCGACACGCTCTAGAGACTCTGCCGACCCGGAGGGATGAGCCTACCGACTCCCGGGTCCATCTGGAGGCACAGGTTTTTCGATCCCCGCTTTGCCCGGGGCGAGTTGCCCTATGGCAGGCAATCATGTGCGGCCGACTCCGGGCGCCATCGGTGGGTGCAAGGCACCCACCCTACTGAAAAGGGCTTTTCTTCACCTGCAGACACGATGCCGAGTTCAGAAAAGGCGCCTTCCGGCAACACTTCCTGCACTGGAGCGCCATGTGCTTCACCCTTCGAACAGCCCACGCTGCGGGTCGGTCGCGGGAACGGGCAGCCCGAGATGCGTCCAGGCGCGGCTGGCCAGCATGCGGCCGCGCGGGGTGCGGGCAATCAGCCCCTGTTGCAGCAGGAACGGCTCGATCACCTCCTCGATGGCATCGCGCGACTCTGACAGTGCTGCTGCAATCGTCTCGACTCCGACCGGACCGCCGCCATAATGCTCGGCCAGAAGCCGCAGATAGCGCCGGTCCGCTCCATCAAGTCCGATCCGGTCCACCCCCAGCCTGGTCAGCGCACTGTCCGCAAGTGCCCGGCTGAGCCGCCCATCGCCCTCGACCAGTGCGAAATCGACCACGCGACGCAACAGCCGCCCTGCAATCCGCGGTGTGCCGCGCGCGCGGCGGGCGATCTCGCGCACGCCCTCCTCCTCGGCCTTCACACCCAGAAGCCGTGCGCCGCGTGCCACGATCAGGCACAATTCATCCTCGGTATAGAATTGCAGCCGCGTGGGAATCCCGAAGCGGTCGCGCAGCGGTGTCGTCAGAAGCCCGAGCCGCGTCGTGGCCCCCACCAGCGTAAAGGGCTGCAACTCGATGCGCACCGTGCGCGCGGCCGGCCCCTCGCCGATCACCAGATCAAGCTGGAAATCCTCCATCGCCGGATAGAGGACTTCCTCGACGGCAGGGTTGAGACGGTGAATCTCGTCGATGAACAGCACATCACGCGCTTCCAGATTGGTCAGGATCGCGGCCAGATCGCCCGCCTTGGCCAGAACCGGCCCCGAGGTCATGCGAAATCCCACCCCCAGTTCGCGCGCCATGATCTGGGCGAGCGTGGTCTTGCCCAGTCCGGGCGGGCCGTAGAAGAGCGTATGGTCCATCGCCTCGCCCCGCATCCGCGCAGACTGGATGAAGACGCGCAGATTGGCGCGCGCCTCCTGCTGGCCGATGAACTCCTCGAGCGCCTGCGGACGCAGGGCGCGGTCCAGATCGGGGCTGTCGTCGGGCAGATCGGCACCGCGCAGCGTGGGATCAGGTGTCGTCATGCCCTCCTACCCTTTCGGAGCGAGCAGCCGGAGCGCGGCGCGGATAAGCCCGGGCGTGTCGGCATCCGGGGTACCGGCCTGAGCCTCGGCCACGGCACGGGCCGCATCTGAGGGCGCATAGCCCAGGTTGGCAAGCGCCGACATTGCTTCGGGCACGGCTTGCCCGGCAGCCGGTACCCTGGGCGGAGCGGCATGCGCCTCGGGCGCAAAGGGCGTTGTTGCTTGGCCCGCATCGCGCACCACCGCCGGGCCGGCCTCGACCGCCATCAGCGCTGGTGCCTTGTCCTTGAGTTCATTGGCAATCCGCTGCGCCAGTTTCGGCCCGACCCCGGGCGCCTTGCGCAGCGCACCGCTGTCGCCCAGCGCGATTGCCCGCGATACGCCCTCGGGACCGAGAGCGCCCAGAATGGCCAGCGAGGCTTTCGCGCCGACCCCCTGCACCGAGGTCAGGACACGGTGCCACTCCTTCTCCAACAGTGTCGGAAAGCCGAAAAGCTGCAGCAGATCCTCGCGCACCACCAGATCGGTATAGAGTGCCGCCACCTCTCCCCGGCCGGGCAGGTCCATCAATGTGCGCTCGGAAACATACACGACATATCCCACCCCGCGGACATCGAGCAGCACATGGTCCGACCCGCGCATGTCGATGATCCCGGTCAGCTTTCCTATCATCGTGCGCCCCCGGCAAGCACCATGGAGCGCGCAGTCTGGCAATGAAAGGCGTGGCAGATCGCGATGGCCAGCGCATCGGCCGCATCCGGCCCGGCAATCTCGACCCCGGGAAGCTGGATTCGCACCATGTGCTCCACCTGTTCCTTTGCCGCCTTGCCCACGCCCACGACAGCCTTCTTGACAGCATTGGGGGCATATTCGCCCACCTCCAGCCCGGCCTGCGCGGGCACCAGCAGCGCGATTCCGCGCGCAGAGCCCAGCTTGAGCGTGGCGACCGCATCCTTGTTGACGAAGGTCTGTTCCACAGCAGAGGTCTGGGGCGCATAACGAGTGATCACGAGGGTAAGCTGCGCATGCAGGTCAAGCAGCCTCGCGGCAAGTGTCGCGGAAGGGTCCGATCGGCAGATGCCATTGGCGACATGGCGCAGGCGCACGCCGTCTGCCTCGATCACGCCCCAGCCCAGATTGCGCAAGCCTGGGTCGATGCCGATGACGCGCATGGGGTGTCCTGCCCTCTTCTGTCCTGCCCGGGATCAGACTTAGCACGAAAAGCGAACATCTGCCAAGGGCGGACTGTCATCACCCACCAGGGCAGGGCTGACCCGAATGACTCCGCGTGCGGACCGGGTTGCGCGGTGACACGACCGTGTCATCTGGGCACGCGCCATCACCCAGCTATGCCCCACCTGCATAATGGCTTTGCATTTTTTCATCCTACTCCTGCACGAAGTTTGGGCATAGATGCGTCTAAGCCGCGCAGAATCGCAGCGGTTTTGAAATCCCACCCTATGGAGACCACCGATGACCTTCTATGCACAGAGCCGTATTCATACGGAACAGGTGCTCGCCGGTTTCCAGGGCCTGTCGCTTGGCGCGCTGATCGCCACCCTCAAGACCTGGAACGACGAACGCATCACCCGCCGTCAGCTGCATGCGCTGACCGACCGCGAACTGGCCGATGTCGGCCTGACGCGCGCCGATATCGACAAAGTTGCCAGAGGCGGGTTCTGACCCGTTTCTGACGAAGCTTGTTCCATTCGACAAGGTCGATGCAGAAGCCGCCCCGATGAGGGCGGCTTTTGTCATTGTCCTGCAAGGTTTCAGGCTTCGGGCGCCGTCTCGTCCAGAGGCTCGGCGTCGGGGCTTGCGGGGACAGCGGTCGCAAGCACACCGGATTGCTGCAGGATCGGGCGCACCATATCGGCAATCCCTGTCGAGACCGGGTCGGGCATGAGCATCCGGCGCAGCATCGAGTCATCATCCAGCGTCTGCACCGAGGGAACGATCACACGGGCATAGTCTGCCGGCCCATGCAGCGCCAGAAGAAAACTCTTGGTCAGAAGCAGCATCACCGCGATCGTGACACAGGCGCCGATCACGGCGCTGAACATGCTCAGACGCAGCCTGCGGCGGGCCCTGCGCAGCCTTGGGTCGTTGATCAGGTGCCGGTATTTCACCGCATTGGCTCGGTCGGCGAATTCTTCTCTCTGTTCTGGCGTCATAGGCCTGCCTCGACTGAACATTGGATGGCGCGCGACGCGCGGGTGCAAAATCTTGTCCTCTGGGGATACACCCCAAACTTGGCAAAACTTTGACCTGCGGTCAGTCGGCGCGACGCTGCAGCGTCAGGGTCGACCATTCCCCGATATCTTCGCGGGCATGCAGCACGAAACCCTCGGCCTCATAGGCCGCGAGCACCTTGTCGGCCTGTTCCACCAGCAGCCCCGAGAGGATTGCATAACCACCCCCGAGCGTGACCCGCGCCATGTCGGGGGCCAGTTCGATCAGCGGAGCCATGAGGATATTGGCAAAAACCAGATCAAAGGGCGCTGCGTCCTGCAGGGCGGGGTGGTCAAAGCCTGTCGCCTCAAGGCAGAACACGCGCCCCCTCAGGTCATTGGCCAGGACATTGGCCGCGGCCACCTCGACCGCGATGGCATCGATATCCGACGCATGCACCAGCCCCGGCCATATCCTGGCTGCCGCCATCGCCAGCACGGCGGTGCCGCAGCCGATATCGACCACATTGCGGCCCTGAAACCCGGCCTCGTCCAGCCGGTCCAGCGCACGCAGGCATCCCAGGGTGGTGCCGTGATGACCGGTGCCAAAGGCCATCGCGGCCTCGATCAAGAGCCCCACCCGCCCCTCGGGAAGCCTGTGGGCATCATGGCTGCCATAGACGAAGAACCGCCCTGCCTCGACCGGTGCCAGATCGCGGCGCACCTTGGCGACCCAGTCGATCTCGGGCAGTTCCGAGACCAGAAAGGGACTGGCGTCAAAGGCGGCGGCCAGCAGGTCGAGTTCGATGGCATCCGGGCTCTCGGTGAAGTAGCCGCCCACTTCCCACAGCCCCGAGCCATCCTCGAGTTCGAACACGCCCACCCCCGTCGGTTCGGGCTGCATGTTCTCCATGGCCTCGGAAAGCGCATAGGCCGCCGCCTCGGACGAGAGCTTGGTAAGTGCTGTGAATGTGGTCATTTGCGCGCCCTTGCGACAGCGGGAGTCCGACCCCGATACCCGGCCCCGATACCGACCCGCCCCTGCCGGGTCAAGCGCATCAAGCGGTCTGGCGCGCGCGGGGACGCGCGCGGGTGGGCGGGTGGGGCGTGCGGCCACGCGCGGGCCCCGGACCGCTTCAGGTCGGCAGGCCGATGGGGCAACTCACGCCAGTGCCGCCGATCCCGCAATAGCCCTGCGGGTTCTTGTGCAGATATTGCTGGTGATACTCCTCGGCGAAATAGAACACCGGGGCGGCAAGGATCTCGGTCGTGATCGCGCCATGCCCTGCCTCTGCCAGCCGCGTGGCGTAAGCCGCGCGAGTCGCTTCGGCAGCGGCCTTCTGCGCCTCGGAGCAGCAGTAGATGCCCGAACGGTATTGCGTTCCCCGGTCATTTCCCTGCCGCATCCCCTGCGTCGGGTCGTGGCCCTCCCAGAACCGCCGCAGCAGCGCCTCGTAGGATACTTGCGCGGGATCGAAGATCACGCGCACCACCTCGTTATGGCCGGTCTTGCCAGAGCAGACTTCCTCATAGGTCGGGTTGTGCGTGAAGCCGCCAGCGTATCCGACCATGGTCAGCCATATGCCCGGGGTCTGCCAGAAAATCCGCTCCACGCCCCAGAAACATCCCATGCCGAACATCGCCTCCTGCATTCCTTCGGGCACCGGGGCCCTCAGGGGACGGCCCCAGACAGCATGGGTGTCGGCCGTGGGAATCGCCTCTGCCCGCCCCGGCAGCGCCTCGGAAGCCGAAACCATGCGCGTCTTGTCTGCGCCCAAGCCAAAGCCGAACATAACGAACCTCCTTTTTCCTCCTTCATAGATAACCCGGATCGCACCGCCTGCAACATCTCAGTAGAAGCTCTGCGGGTCGATATCGACACTCAGCCGCAGATCGCGCGTCAGCCTGTGGGGGCCAAGCCATTCGCCCAGCGCAGCCTGCAGCGGCGCGGCCTTGGGGGCCTTGACCAGAAGGCGGACACGATGACGCCCCCGGATCCGGGCAATCGGGGCAGGGGCTGGCCCGAAGACCTGCGCACCAACCCGGCGCAGCGGCGCGTCATTCTGCGCGAGTGCCTGACCCAGCGCAAAGCACGCTTCCAGATCGCCCGCGGAAATCACGATCCCGGCGAGCCGCCCGTAGGGCGGCATGGAGAGCGCCTGACGCTGAGTAGATTCACTGCGCCAGAAGGCCTCTTCCTCGCCCGAGAGGATCGCGCGGATCACAGGGTGTTCGGGCTGGCTGGTCTGGATCAGTGCCAGCCCCGGCTTCTCTGCCCGCCCCGCGCGCCCCGAGACCTGCCGCACCAGCTGGAACACCCGCTCGGCCGCGCGCAGGTCCGAGCCCGACAGGCCCAGATCGGCATCGACGACGCCCACAAGCGTCAAATGCGGGAAGTTGTGCCCCTTGGCCACGATCTGAGTTCCGATGATGATATCGGCCTCGCCCGCTGCAATCGCACCGATCTGCTCTTTCAGCGCGCGCGCCGAAGCGAACAGATCAGACGACAGCACCGCGACCTGCGCCTCGGGCCACAGACTGCGCGCCTCTTCCTCCAGCCGCTCCACGCCGGGGCCGACCGGCGCGAGCCGGTCCTCGGCGCCACATTTCGGGCAGGCCGTAGGGATGGGCGCGCTCGCGCCGCACTGGTGGCAGACAAGCCGCTTGAGGAATCGATGCTCGACCATGCGCGCGTCGCAGTCGCGGCATTCGATCTGATGCCCGCAGGCACGACAGACGGTCAGCGGCGCATAGCCCCGGCGATTGAGGAACAGCAGCGCCTGTTCGCCTGCGGCAACGCGCTGGGTCACCGCGCGCTGCAGGCTGGGCGAGATCCAGCGGCTTGCAGGCAGATCCTCGGCGCGCAGGTCGATCGCACGCATCTCGGGCAGCACGCTTTCTCCGTAGCGCGCGGGCAGGTCGAGACGGGCATATTTTCCCGCTTCCGCATTCGCCCATGTCTCCAGCGACGGGGTGGCCGATGCCAGCACCACCTGCGCGCCCGAAATCGCGGCGCGCAGCACCGCCATGTCGCGCGCATGGTAGAGCACCCCCTCCTCCTGCTTGTAGGAGGAGTCATGCTCCTCATCGACCACGATCAGGCCGAGGTCGCGAAACGGCAGGAACAGCGCCGAGCGCGCACCCACCACAAGCTGCGCCTCACCCTGCCCCAGCATCCGCCAGCACCGCCGCCGCTCGGTCTGGGTCACGCCCGAATGCCATTCGGCAGGACGCGCGCCAAAACGCGCCTCGACCCGGGTCAGGAATTCCGAGGTCAGCGCAATCTCGGGCAGGAGCACCAGTGCCTGACGACCTGCCGCAAGGCAGGTCGCCACTGCTTCGAGATAGACCTCGGTCTTGCCCGATCCGGTGACACCCTTGAGCAGGGTCGTGCCATAGCCGCCCGCGCACAAGCCCTCCCGCAGGGCCTCTGCCGCGCGGCCCTGATCGGCAG
>SKYA01000110.1 GCA_007128135.1 Paracoccaceae bacterium
ATCGTCAAGGGCGAGGACAATTTCGAGGCCGGCGTGCCTGAATCCTTCAACGTTCTGGTGAAGGAAGTCCGTGGCCTCGGCCTGAACATGGAACTCCTGGATTCGGAGGAAGAGGGCTGACAGTGGGTGAAACACCCATACTGCCGGGGCGCCCCAAGGTTGGGTGCCCCGCACCCACCATCCTTTTCACTCCGAGCCTTTCAAGGATAGACAGATGAACCAGGAACTGACCGCCAACCCGTTCAACCCCTTGGCCCAAACCAAGACCTTTGACCAGATCCGCGTCTCGCTGGCGAGCCCCGAGCGCATCCTGTCGTGGTCCTATGGCGAGATCAAGAAGCCCGAGACCATCAACTACCGCACGTTCAAGCCCGAACGCGACGGGCTGTTCTGCGCGCGCATCTTCGGTCCGATCAAGGACTATGAATGCCTGTGCGGCAAGTACAAGCGCATGAAATATCGCGGTGTCGTCTGCGAGAAATGCGGTGTGGAAGTCACGCTGCAGAAGGTCCGGCGCGAGCGCATGGGCCATATCGAGCTTGCGGCCCCCGTCGCGCATATCTGGTTCCTGAAGTCGCTGCCCAGTCGCATCGGGCTGATGCTGGACATGACCCTGCGCGATCTGGAGCGGATTCTCTATTTCGAGAACTATGTCGTCATCGATTCCGGCCTGACCGACCTTACCTATGGCCAGCTTATGACCGAGGAGGAATTCCTCGATGCGCAGGACCAGTATGGCGCGGACGCCTTCACCGCCAATATCGGGGCCGAGGCCATTCGCGAGATGCTTGCGAATATCGACCTCGAGGATGAAGCGACCCGTCTGCGCGAGGAACTCAAGGAGGCCAAGGGCGAGTTGAAGCCGAAGAAGATCATCAAGCGCCTGAAGGTTGTCGAGCATTTCATCGAGTCCGGTAACCGGCCTGAATGGATGGTGCTGACAGTGCTGCCGGTCATCCCGCCGGAACTGCGCCCGCTGGTTCCGCTCGATGGTGGCCGCTTTGCCACCTCGGACCTCAATGATCTCTATCGCCGGGTCATCAACCGCAACAACCGCCTGAAGCGCCTGATCGAGTTGCGCGCGCCCGACATCATCGTGCGCAACGAAAAGCGCATGTTGCAGGAATCGGTCGATGCACTGTTTGACAATGGCCGCCGTGGCCGCGTGATCACGGGCAACAACAAGCGCCCGCTGAAATCGCTGTCGGACATGCTGAAAGGCAAGCAGGGCCGGTTCCGCCAGAACCTTCTGGGCAAGCGGGTCGATTTCTCTGGCCGTTCGGTCATCGTGACCGGGCCGGAACTGAAGCTGCACCAGTGCGGCCTGCCCAAGAAGATGGCGCTGGAGCTGTTCAAGCCCTTCATCTATTCGCGGCTGGAAGCCAAGGGTTTGTCCTCTACCGTGAAACAGGCCAAGAAACTGGTCGAGAAGGAGCGCCCCGAAGTCTGGGATATTCTGGATGAGGTCATCCGCGAGCACCCGGTCCTGCTGAACCGTGCGCCGACGCTGCACCGTCTGGGCATACAGGCCTTCGAGCCGATCCTGATCGAGGGCAAGGCGATCCAGCTTCACCCACTGGTCTGCTCGGCCTTCAACGCGGACTTTGACGGGGACCAGATGGCCGTGCATGTGCCTCTGTCGCTGGAAGCGCAGCTTGAAGCGCGCGTGCTGATGATGAGCACGAACAACGTGCTTTCACCCGCCAATGGCGCGCCTATCATCGTGCCGTCGCAGGACATGGTTCTGGGGCTGTATTACGTGTCGATGATGCGTGAGGGCATGAAGGGCGAGGGGATGATCTTCGCCTCGATCGACGAGGTCGAGCATGCGCTCGCGTCGGGCGATGTCCATCTGCATGCCAAGATCCAGTGCCGGATCAAGCAGATCGACGAAGACGGCAACGAGGTGTTGCGCCGCTTCGAGACAACGCCGGGCCGCTTGCGCCTGGGCGGGCTGCTTCCGCTGAATGCAAAGGCCCCTTTCGATCTGGTCAACCGCCTGCTGCGCAAGAAGGACGTGCAGACCGTGATCGATACGGTCTATCGCTATTGCGGGCAAAAGGAATCGGTCATCTTCTGTGACCAGATCATGTCGCTTGGCTTTCGCGAAGCCTTCCGCGCCGGCATTTCCTTTGGCAAGGATGACATGCTCATCCCCGATCAGAAATGGGGTCTTGTCAACGAGACCCGCGATCAGGTCAAGGAATTCGAGCAACAGTATCTCGACGGTCTGATCACGCAGGGCGAGAAGTACAACAAGGTCGTCGATGCCTGGTCGAAATGTTCCGACGCCGTGGCGAATGCCATGATGGGCGAGATTTCCGCCGTGCGCCGTGACGAAGAAGGCCGGGAACTGGAGCCGAACTCGGTCTACATGATGTCGCATTCGGGTGCGCGGGGCTCGCCTGCGCAGATGAAGCAGCTTGGCGGGATGCGAGGGCTGATGGCCAAGCCCTCGGGCGAGATCATCGAGACACCGATCATCTCGAACTTCAAGGAAGGCCTGACCGTTCTTGAATACTTCAACTCGACCCATGGCGCGCGGAAGGGTCTTGCCGATACGGCTCTCAAGACCGCGAACTCGGGCTACCTGACGCGCCGCCTTGTCGATGTCGCGCAGGATTGCATCGTGCGGCATGATGATTGCGGCACTGATCGCTTCATCACCGCGCAGGCTGCCGTGAATGATGGCGAGGTGGTGGCCTCGCTTTCGGAGCGGGTCCTTGGGCGCGTGGCGGCGGAGGACGTGGTCCATCCTGCAAATGGCGAAATCATCGTTGCGCGCAATACCCTGATCGAGGAGCGCGAGGCCGACTTGATCGAGGGTTCGGGCATTGCAAGCGTCAAGATCCGCTCGCCGCTGACTTGCGAGGCGGAGGATGGCGTCTGCGCCAGGTGCTACGGGCGTGACCTTGCACGCGGCACGCTGGTGAACAAGGGCGAGGCTGTCGGCATCATCGCTGCACAGTCCATCGGCGAGCCGGGCACGCAGTTGACCATGCGCACCTTCCATATCGGTGGCATTGCGCAGGGCGGCAGCCAGTCCTTCCAGGAGGCCAATGCAGGGGGTCGGGTGGAATTGCGCAACGCGCAGACCATCGAGAACTCGTCAGGCGATCAGATCGTCACGGCGCGGGCGATGCAGGTTGCGATCATCGACGAGAACAATGTCGAGCGCGCGACCTTCAAGCCTGGCTATGGCGCCAAGCTGTTCGTCCAGGATGGTCAGCAGATCGAGCGGGGGGCGAAGCTCTTCGAGTGGGACCCCTACACCTTGCCGATCATTGCGGAAACATCGGGTCGCGTGCGTTATGTCGATCTGGTCGCGGGCCTTTCGGTTCGTGACGAGACTGACGAGGCCACTGGCATGTCGCAGAAGATTGTCAGCGACTGGCGTTCGGTTCCCAAGGGCAGTGACCTCAAGCCCGAAATCATCCTGATGGACGCCGAGACAGGCGAGCCGGTGCGCAACGAACAGGGCAATCCGATCACCTATCCGATGTCGGTGGACGCAATCCTGTCGGTCGAGGACGGGCAGGACATTCAGGCGGGCGACGTGGTCGCGCGGATTCCGCGTGAAGGTGCCAAGACCAAGGACATCACCGGCGGTCTGCCGCGTGTTGCCGAACTGTTCGAGGCACGTCGTCCCAAGGATCACGCCATCATCTGCGAGATTGACGGGTATGTGCGTTTCGAGAAGGACTACAAGAACAAGCGCCGTATCAAGATCCAGCCGGTCGATGACAATCTGGAGCCTGCCGAGTATCTGGTGCCGAAGGGCAAGCATATTCCGGTTCAAGAGGGCGATTTCGTCCAGCGCGGCGACTATATCATGGATGGCAACCCTGCTCCCCATGACATCCTGCGCATCCTGGGCATCGAAGCGCTGGCCAACTACCTGATCGACGAGGTGCAGGATGTGTATCGCCTGCAGGGCGTGAAGATCAATGACAAGCATATCGAGGTGATCGTGCGGCAGATGCTGCAGAAATGGGAGATCCTCGATAGCGGGCAGACTACGCTGCTGAAGGGAGAGCATGTGGACAAGCCCGAGTTTGACGAGATCAACGAAAAGGCTATCGCGATGGGGCTGGAGCCCGCCAGGGGCGAACCGATCCTGCTGGGCATCACCAAGGCCAGCCTGCAGACCCGCAGCTTCATCTCTGCGGCCTCGTTCCAGGAAACCACGCGGGTTCTGACCGAGGCTTCGGTGCAGGGCAAGCGCGACCATCTGGTGGGGCTGAAGGAGAATGTCATCGTGGGTCGGCTGATCCCTGCCGGTACCGGTGGTGTCATCACCAAGGTGCGCAATATCGCTGCCGAGCGGGACCGCAAGGTGCTCGACGCCCGCCGCGCCGAGGCTGAGGCGGCAGCGGCCCTGGCTGCTCCCGAGCCATCGGAGATGTCCGAGGCCGATATCGTGTTTGGCAAGCGCCCCGAATAATCGGGAACGCATCAGGGCACCTGCCCCCGCAGCATGGTCTGCGGGGGCTTTTCTTTTGTCCGGAGCTCGGGCAATCATGCTGCACATGTGAAGGAGTGCTCGATGCCCGAGTCGATCCGCGCGCAGGCGATAGTCGTGACCCGGTTTTCCTATGTTGCCGAGGCCGGGTTCAAGCTCAGCCGGACAGGGCTGACCGATATGCGCCGCACGCTCTATGATCCGGCGCGGCTGGAACGCCGGTTCCGTCTGTTCGAGGCGCTGACACTGCCGTCGCTCGCCACTCAGAGCGACCCTGATTTCTCGCTCGCCATTCTGATCGGCGAGGATTTCCCGGCCGATCCCCGCGCCCGGCTGGAGCGGCTGATTGCGCCCTATCGCGATGCGCGGCTCGTCACGCAGCCGGTCTATAACAATTATAAGGCCACGAAGCTTGCGATCGAAGCCTGTCGGCAAGGCGGCGCAAGCCATCTCATCTCGATCCGGCTGGACGATGATGATGCTTTCAGTCGAGATGTGATCGCCGCGCAAAAGGCGCTTGCCCCGCGCGTGGCAGAACTCGGTCCCGCCGACGCCCCTGCGGTGATCTGCTTCAACCGCGGGCTGTTTCTGGAACTTGGCGAGGCGGGCAACAAACTCTACGGGGTGACCGAGAAACTGCCGTTGGGCATCGGAATGGGCATGATTGCCCCCGCCGACGCGCGCCCCACGATCTTCTCGACCGACCACCGCCGCGTGCATACCCGCTGGAATGTCTATACAGAGGCGCTGACCCCACGCTTCATCCGCACTGTTCATCGTGACAATGATTCGGATGCGATCGCCTCGGGGGAGCGTTTGCAGCACTCGCCCGAAGATCTGGACGCGATCCTGCGGGACCATTTTCCCTTCACCCGCGATCAGCTTCTGTCGCTGCGCGCCTGAATAGACCTCCATGCAAAACGACAATATCCGCGCCGCGCTCTACATGATGGCAGGCTCCAGTGCCTTTGCGGCCAATGATACTTTCCTGAAACTCCTGGGCAGCGAGCTGGGCATGTTCCAGATACTCGTGCTGCGCGGCATCATCGTCTCGGCCGTCTTCGGACTGATGGTCTGGCATGCGCGCGTGGTCTTCGCGGACCTGACCCGCACGGACCGGTACTTCTTGCTGGTCCGGTCTGCTGCCGAGGCATTTGCGGCGTTCTTTTTCATCAAGGCACTGTTCAACATGCCGCTGGCGAATGTCACGGCCATCCTTCAGGTCGTGCCGCTGGCCGTAGCGCTTGCGGCCTATATCGTGCTGAAAGAGCCGCTGGGCTGGCGACGATTGTCTGCGATCCTGATCGGTTTTGCCGGTGTCATGCTGATCGTCCAGCCCGGCACAGGGGCATTCACAGTAGCCTCGGTCAATGCGCTGGCCTGCGTGGCCATGGTTACGTTGCGCGACCTGTCTACCCGGATGATGGCGGTCAAGGTGCCCTCGTCGTTGGTCGCGCTGACCACTGCTCTGGGGGTGATGCTGTTTGGTGTGGTCGGCTCGGCCTTCGAGAGCTGGGTCATGCCCAGCCGGATTGCATGGCTGTGGCTTGGTGGCACGGTGGTGTTTTCGTGTTTCGGCTACTACCTGATCATACTTGCAATGCGTGTGGGCGAGATGTCCTTTGCCGCGCCGTTCCGCTATGCCTCGCTACTGGCGGCACTGCTACTGGGCTGGTTCGTGCTTGGCGAATGGCCGGACAATCTGACGCTTGCAGGCAGCGCCGTGGTGGTTGCTACCGGGGTCTTTGCACTTTACCGCGAACGACAGGTGCAGATGCAGATCCGAGCGGCGCAAACTGGTTGAGTAGCCGCGCCAGGGCTGTTGACAACCCCGGCGACTCCCCATATACGCGCCACAACCTTGCCATGGTTGCGCTTGCGCCTGTCTGGCATGGACTCAAGATTGAAGTGGTCACGATCCGGGCTGACAAGCGCCCCGATCCTCTGGAATTCCACCGCGGCGACCCAGCGACTGGGCCGCAAGCGGTTTTTCGCGTTCTGCCTTTCGGGCGGCTCGCGGGTGTGAGAGGCGCAATGCGCGCCATGAAAACGGGTTGAAACGGGAAGAACCGGAATGCCAACGATCCAGCAGCTGATCCGCAAACCGCGGCAGCCGAAAGTCAAGCGCTCCAAGTCCATGCATCTGGAGCAATGCCCCCAGAAGCGCGGCGTCTGCACGCGCGTTTATACCACCACCCCGAAAAAGCCGAACTCGGCCATGCGGAAGGTTGCCAAGGTGCGCCTGACCAATGGTTACGAGGTGATCAGCTATATCCCCGGTGAAAAGCACAACCTTCAGGAACACTCGGTGGTGCTGATCCGTGGCGGCAGGGTAAAAGACCTTCCCGGTGTGCGTTACCACATCCTGCGCGGCGTTCTGGATACCCAGGGCGTCAAGGATCGTAAGCAGCGCCGTTCCAAATATGGCGCGAAGCGTCCGAAGTAAGGAGAGCCTTGAATGTCTCGTCGTCACGCTGCTGAAAAGCGCGAAATCCTGCCTGACGCCAAGTTCGGCGACAAGGTGCTGTCGAAATTCATGAACAACCTGATGACCGACGGCAAGAAATCGGTCGCTGAATCCATCGTTTACAACGCGATGGACCGCGTCGAATCGAAACTGAAGCGCGCGCCCATCGAGGTGTTCCATGAGGCGCTCGACAATATCAAGCCCTCGGTCGAGGTCCGCTCGCGCCGTGTGGGCGGTGCCACCTATCAGGTGCCTGTCGAGGTGCGTCCTTCGCGCCGTGAGGCGCTGGCAATTCGCTGGCTGATCAAGGCTGCGCGCACCCGTAACGAGAACACCATGGAAGAACGTCTGGCCGGCGAACTTGTCGACGCGGTGAACTCGCGCGGCTCGGCCGTCAAGAAACGCGAAGATACCCACAAGATGGCAGATGCCAACAAGGCATTCAGCCATTACCGCTGGTAAGACACTCTGCAAGCCTGAGGACAACAGACCATGGCACGCGAATACCCTCTTGATCGCTACCGCAATTTCGGGATCATGGCGCATATCGACGCTGGCAAGACCACGACGACCGAGCGCATCCTGTATTACACCGGCAAGTCGCACAAGATCGGCGAAGTTCATGATGGCGCGGCCACCATGGACTGGATGGAGCAGGAGCAGGAGCGTGGCATCACGATCACCTCGGCTGCGACCACGACGTTCTGGGAAAAGACGATGGATGGGACAACCCCCATCGGCGAGAAACACCGTTTCAACATCATCGACACGCCCGGTCACGTCGATTTCACCATCGAGGTGGAGCGTTCACTTGCCGTACTCGACGGCGCTATCTGCCTTCTGGACGGGAATGCCGGTGTCGAACCGCAGACCGAGACCGTGTGGCGTCAGGCTGACCGCTACAGGGTGCCGCGGATTGTCTTTGTCAACAAGATGGACAAGATCGGCGCGGATTTCTTCAACTGCGTAAAGATGATCAAGGACCGCACCGGGGCGACACCGCTGCCCGTGCAGCTGCCCATCGGTTCCGAAGACCAGCTCGAAGGCATCATTGATCTGATCGAGATGGAGGAGTGGACCTGGAAGGGTGAGGATCTGGGCGCAACCTGGACCCGTCAGCCGATCCGTGACGAACTCAAGGATCAGGCCGAAGAGTGGCGCGCGCACATGATCGAGATCGTCGTCGATCAGGATGACGATGTGATGGAGCAGTATCTCGAGGGCAACGAGCCTGACTCGGCGACGTTGCGCCGCCTGATCCGCAAGGGCACGCTGGCACTGGATTTCGTGCCCGTCTGCACCGGCTCGGCCTTCAAGAACAAGGGCGTCCAGCCATTGCTCAACGCGGTGATCGACTACCTTCCCGGTCCATTGGACGTTCCCGCCTACATGGGCTTCGACCCCAAGGACGAGACCGAGACCCGCAACATCGCGCGTTCGGCCAAGGATGATGACCCGTTTGCGGCGCTGGCGTTCAAGATCATGAACGACCCGTTCGTGGGGTCGCTGACCTTTACGCGCATCTATTCGGGCGTCATCTCGAAAGGTGATGCCATTCTGAACTCGACCAAGGGCAAGAAAGAGCGCGTCGGTCGCATGATGATGATGCACTCGAACTCGCGTGAGGAAATCGACTGGGCAGCCGCCGGTGACATCATTGCGCTGGCCGGTCTGAAGGAAACCACCACGGGTGACACTCTGTGTGACGCGCAGAAGCCGGTGGTTCTGGAAACCATGACCTTCCCCGAGCCGGTGATCGAGATCGCGGTGGAGCCGAAGACCAAGAATGACCAGGAGAAGATGAGCCAGGGTCTGGCCCGTCTGGCCGCCGAGGACCCGTCCTTCCGCGTCGAGACCGACATCGAGTCGGGGCAGACGATCATGAAGGGCATGGGCGAATTGCACCTCGACATCCTGGTGGACCGCCTGAAGCGCGAATTCAAGGTCGAGGCCAATATCGGCGCGCCGCAGGTGGCCTATCGCGAGACGATCAGCCACAAGATCGAGCACACCTATACCCACAAGAAGCAATCGGGTGGTTCGGGTCAGTTCGCCGAGGTCAAGCTCGAGATCGCACCCACCGAGCCGGGCGAGGGCTACAGCTTCGAGAGCCGTATCGTCGGCGGCACGGTTCCGAAGGAATATGTGCCAGGCGTCGAGAAGGGCATCAAGTCGGTTATGGACAGCGGCCCTCTGGCCGGCTTCCCGGTGATCGACTTCAAGGTGGCCCTGTTGGATGGCAAGTATCACGATGTGGACTCGTCGGTGCTGGCGTTCGAGATCGCTTCGCGGATGTGCATGCGTGAAGGCCTGAAACGGGCGGGCGCAAAGCTGCTAGAGCCGATGATGAAGGTCGAGGTGGTCTCGCCCGAGGAATATACCGGGTCGATCATTGGCGATCTGACCTCGCGTCGTGGCCAGGTGACCGGGCAGGAACAGCGAGGCAATGCGATTGCCATCAACGCTTTCGTGCCGCTGGCCAACATGTTCGGCTATATCAACACGCTGCGTTCGATGTCCTCGGGCCGCGCGAACTTCACCATGCAGTTCGACCATTACGAGCCTGTGCCGCAGAATGTCTCGGACGAGATCCAGAAGAAATACGCCTGATCGGTGCGGCGGGGTGCGCCCCGCCCTACCACTAACCCGTAGGGTGGCTCCGCCACCGCACCCCAAAGACTGAGGAGTAGCCAAGATGGCAAAGCAGAAGTTTGACCGCTCGAAACCGCATGTGAACATTGGCACGATCGGCCATGTTGACCATGGCAAGACGACGCTGACGGCGGCGATCACGAAGTATTTCGGCGAGTTCAAGG
>SKYA01000172.1 GCA_007128135.1 Paracoccaceae bacterium
ATTGACGAATGACCCTTTGCCCCCGGCCAGCATCACCCGCGTCGCCGCCTGGCAGATCAGGAACATGCTGCGAAGGTTTACATTCAACGATTCGTTGAGCTGTTCGTCCGTCACATCCAGAAACGCCGCCCGACGCAGCACGGCGCCCGCATTCACCACCCCGGTCAGCCCGTCCATCGCCCCGATTGCTGCATCCACCAGATGCGCGCCGATCTCGGGGTGGGCCAGATCGAATTCCGCATTTGCCGGGGCGCCGCCACCTGCCGCAACCTGCTGCGCAACATGCGCGACATTGCTGTCGGGGCGGTCGGTCATAAAGACCGTGGCCCCCGCCTGAACAAGCAGCGCCGCCAGGGCCGCACCCACGCCACCGGCGGCCCCGGTTACGGCAATCTTGTGGCTGTGCAGATCGATCTGGAGTGTCATTGCTCACATACTGGTATCGTTTCCAATATTGCCAGTGCTACAGACTGACAGATCAAAGTCAACTATTTATTGATTTTTTGTAGTTTGGTTAAGTTTCTTCTTGCCAGAAGCCAGGAAAACTTCCTAGAACATCAGAGTAATTGGAATGCTTTCCATTTGTCATTCCCAATGCGGGGCGTATCCATGACCGAAACGACCGACTCTCGACCGAACATTGTGTGGTTTTGCACAGACCAGCAGCGATTTGACACGATCGGCGCGCTTGGGAACCCCCATATCCGCACGCCGTCGATCGACCGTCTGGTTGCGGGCGGCATGACATTGCGCAATCACTATGTCCAAAGCCCCGTCTGCACGCCCAGCCGCGCGAGTTTCCTGACCGGGCGCTATACGCGCACCAACGGGGTGCATTCCAATGGCAACGGGCAATTCCCGTCACATGAGACGCTGGTGACAAGGATCTTCGCTGATGCCGGGTATCATTGTGGGCTGATCGGCAAGTTGCACCTGACCGGCGCGCAATCGGGGATGGAGAATCGCACCGATGACGGCTATGCCGTGTTCGAGTGGAGCAATATGCCCCGCCCCGAGGATGGGACCTCTCACAACAACGCCTATCACCACTGGTTGCGCGCGAAGGGGCATGATCCGTTCGAGCTGTTCAAGGATGTCGATGCGCTGATCGGCCCCGGCGTGCCCAAGGCCCTGCACCAGACCACATGGCTTGCCGAAACCGCCTGCGATTTCATCGAGACCAGCGCAGGCTCGCCCTGGCTTCTGTCCCTCAACCCCTTCGCGCCGCATCACCCCTTCGACCCCTCGCCCGAATATCTGGACCGCTACGACCCCGAGGCGATGCCCGATCCGCTGTTCCGCGAGTCGGACCTTGAGCGGCAGGAGCGGTTTGCCGAGATCCAGCACCAGACCTATTTCCCGGTCGATCCGCGCAAGTTCCACCCGCGCGGGGCCGATCCGCACCACTTCCCCGACAACAAGTTCGTCAATCACAAGGGCGTCCCGCGCGAATATTACGCGAAAGCCTTCATCGCCGCCTATTACGCGATGATTGAACAGATCGACGATGCCGTGGGCGAGATCATGGCGAAGCTTGAAGTCACAGGACAGTTGGATAACACAATCTTCATCTTCACTTCGGATCATGGCGAGATGCTGGGCGATCACGGCCTGCTGATGAAGGGCGCGCGGTTCTTCGAGGGCGCGGTGCATGTGCCGATGATCGTGCACTGGCCCAAGGGGATCGCGCCGGGCCGGCAAAGCGCCGCTCTGACGGAGTCGGTCGATATCGCGCCCACATTGCTGCAGGCTGCGGGGCTGGATGTGCCGTGGTTCATGCAGGGCAAGTCGTTGCTGCCCCTGCTGACCGGCGCTGTCCCGCCCGATCACCACAAGGACATGGTGCTGTGCGATTTCATGGATGCGTTCGGCAAGCTGTATTCCCCTGACCGCACCCGCGCCACCATGACCTATGACGGGCGCTACAAGCTGATCAGCTATCACGGCCATAACCTGTTCGAGTTGTTCGATCTGGAAACCGATCCGGGCGAGTTCGAGAACCTCTGGGATGCGCCGCAGATGGCCGAGAAGCGCTGGGATCTCTACCGCCAGCAGGTCGATCTGACCGTGCGCCAGTTCCACCCGAGCGTTTCGCGCACGCTGATGTTCTGACTCGCCCTTTGCGTCACACAGGAGCCCCTGATGGCAGATGTCGAAATCAAGGCCCTTACGAAACGATTTGGTGCCGTCGAGGTGATCCACGGGATTAACCTGTCCATCCATGATGGTGAATTCGTGGCGCTTGTCGGCCCCTCGGGCTGCGGGAAATCAACGCTTTTGCGGATGCTGGCCGGGCTGGAAAGCGTCAGCGGCGGCGATGTGATGATCGACGGGCGCAACGTCAATGCCGTGTCGCCCAAGGATCGCGATATCGCGATGGTGTTTCAAAATTACGCGCTTTATCCCAACATGACCGTGCGCGACAACATGGCGTTTTCGCTGTCGATGCAGGGGCGCGAGGCGCGCGCGGGCAGCGAGGCGCGGGTGAAGGATGCCGCCGCGATTCTGGGCCTCGACCCCTATCTGGACCGTTTTCCCCGCGCCCTGTCGGGCGGACAGCGCCAGCGCGTCGCGATGGGTCGCGCCATCGTGCGCAAGCCCAAGGTGTTCCTGTTCGACGAACCGCTGTCGAACCTGGATGCGAAACTGCGCGTCAAGATGCGCACCGAGATCAAGAAACTGCACCAGCAGCTTCGCACAACCACTGTGTATGTGACCCATGATCAGGTCGAGGCGATGACCATGGCCGACCGGATCGTGGTGCTGCGCGATGGCTATATCGAACAGGTGGGCGCGCCGCTGGAACTGTATCACAGCCCGGCGAATATCTTTGTCGCGGGGTTCATTGGCTCTCCGGCGATGAATGTCACCGAGGCCACGCTGCGCGCAGGCTGGATCGAACTGGGCGGCACGCCTGTGGGCGAAGTCGCGCCGGGGCGAACGGATGGCCCGGTCCTGCTGGGCGTGCGGCCCGAGAACATTCTGTTGACCCCCGACGGGCATCCGGCCGAGGTTCAGGTGGTCGAGCCCACAGGTCCCGAGACTTTCGTCTTCCTGAAGGTCTTCGGGCAGGAGCTTGTGGCGAGCCTGCGCGATGAAACCATCCCAGCGCCGGGCGATGTGTTGAACATCGCGTTTCAGCCCGGCAAGCTACATGTCTTCGATCCGGAAACGGGGAAGAGGGTGTGACAAGGCATGTGCTGTGACCCGATTGTCAGATGATATCCAGCAAAACCGCTCCGAGATGGAGCACGCGGGCATGCTGATGGCGCGACAAGCACCTGTCATGGCGCAGGAAGTCGCAGGGTATCTTGACCTTGGCCGCGCGCGCCTTCCGATCCTGACGCTTACGCCGCCCGCGCCAGTCAGCGAGATGCCGCATGTCTTCCTCCACGGGGGAGCCTGGTGCATGGGGTCGTCCCGCTCGGCCCTTGGGTTGCTGCGCCGGATGGCACATCAATGTCGTCGCCCGATCGTGTCGCTGGATTATCCGCTCGCACCCGAACACCCCTATCCGGAAGCGATTGACACGACTGCTCGGGCATTTTCAATCCTTGCCGACAGTTCAGGGATCGCAGGTGTCATCGCCAGCAGTGCAGGGGGCCATGTTGCCCTTGCTGCGCTGATGCGGCTTGCGCGGTCAGCCCCCTCCAACGGTCCCAAGGCAGTGCTGCTTTGGAACCCCGCACTGGCGCTGCATGCGGACAGTTGGACGCATGACGCTTTCGGGGTCGGGTTTGGCCTGACCACCGACCAGATGATCGAAGCCTACGGGCTTTATGGCGTCCCGACAGACGATCTGCACCGGGATATCACCGAGATGGACCTGTCGGGTCTGCCGCCAGTCTGGATCGCCTGCGGGGATCGCGACCCGCTGCTGGCTGACAGCCTGCGCGTCTTTGAAAGCCTGACCCGGACAGAGGCTACGGCGCATCTGGCCATCATCCCGCAAGCGGTTCATGGCTTCATGAACCAGTGGTTCGACGACACGCGCTCCGACGCGGCAGTGACCCATGCCCTTGACTGGCTGGAAATGCGCTGCAACCAGAACCCTGAACCCATCCGATGAAGGACCTGAGCCCGTGAAACTGCTTCGCACAGGACCCAAGGGCCAGGAAAAACCGGCCTTGCTGCATGAGGATGGCAGCCTGCGCGACCTGTCCGCCGTCATCTGCGATCTGGCAGGCGCGGCGCTGTCGCCTGATAGCCTGGCGCATCTGCGCGCGCTGGATGGCGGCGCGTTGCCGGTGGTGGCGGCGGATACGCGGATCGGGCCCTGTGTCGGGCAGGTGGGGAAATTCATCTGCATCGGGCTGAACTATGCCGATCACGCCACCGAAAGCGGGATGGAGGTTCCCTCGGAACCCGTGACCTTCATGAAGGCCACCTCGGCAATTTCCGGCCCCAATGACGATGTCGAAATCCCCAAAGGCTCGGTCAAGTCCGACTGGGAAGTGGAACTGGGCGTCGTCATCGGCACATATGCGAAATACATTGCCCCAGAAACGGCGCTTGAACACGTCGCGGGTTATTGCTTGGTCAATGACCTGTCCGAACGTGAATTCCAGATCAAACGCGGGGGGCAATGGGTCAAGGGCAAATCCGCCGACACGTTCGGCCCCGTCGATCCCTGGCTGGTGACCCGTGACGAAGTTGCTGATCCCGGTGACCTCTCGATGTGGCTGGATCTGATTGGCACGCGAATGCAGGACGGCTCGACCCGGACGATGGTCTTCGGTGTCGCCCATCTGATCGCCTATCTGTCGCAATTCATGAGCCTGCATCCCGGCGACATCATCCCGACCGGGACGCCGCCAGGCGTGGGCATGGGGCAAAAGCCGCAGCGTTATCTGCGCGCAGGCGATCTGATGCGGCTTGGCATTTCCGGGCTGGGGGAACAGCATCAATGCGTGCGGCAGGGCTAGGGCGGCGCGGGTCTTCAGGCGCTGGCCGCCACCCGGAATCCGATATGCCCGGTCGTGCTGTCGGGCGTGTTCCCGGTGCGCGAATGGACATGATATCTTTCGCAATAGGACGCATGGCACAGATAGGACCCGCCGCGCAGCACTTTCCGCGTGCCGTCAGACGGCCCATCGGGGTCGCGCGCGGGCAGCCGGGTGATGACAGGCAGCGCGAACCAGTCTGCGCACCATTCCCAGACATTTCCGGTCATGTTGTGCAGCCCGAAACCATTGGGCGTGAAGGCATCGACAGGGGCTGTGCCGATATATCCATCCACACCGCTGTTCAGGTCGGGAAAGCGGCCCTGCCAGACATTGTGGCGGTGACCATCTGCCGGCTCCAGCGCATTGCCCCAGGGAAACAGGTTGTGTCTGCGCCCCCCGCGCGCCGCCTTTTCCCATTCAGCCTCGCGCGGCAGGCGCAGGCCAAGGAAATCGCAGAAGGCCAGCGCATCCGACCAGGACACATGCACGACCGGATGATCCATCAGCCCCTCGATCCCGCTACCGGGGCCAAGCGGGCTGTGCCAGGTCGCGCCCTCGACAAGACACCACCAGGGCGTCCCCTCAGGCGAGACGGGATGCGCAGCCGGGTCATCCAGCAGCCCCGCAAAGACATAGGACCAGCCCTCGCGCTCTGCCGTACTGCAATAGCCGGATTCGGTGGCGAAAGCGGCAAACAGCCGGTTGGTCACCGCGTGACGCCCAATTCGGAAGGCCGAGGTATGGACCCGCCGCCGTGGCCCCTCGCCATCCGCCGGATAGCGTGGCTTGCGCGCGCCCATGTCGAAAAACCCCTCGGGCACGGGTGCAAGCGTCGCATCCAGTGCCGTGCGCAGATCGTCCGAGGCGCGCTGCGCCAGACGAGGCGCGGCCGAACCCGCCACGCGTCCGGGCGCACAGCACCCCGCGCTTGCCTTCTGGTCTTGTTCGAACGCATCTGTCATCGTGTTCCCGGCGTTTCCGGCACGCATGCCTTTGAAGATCATAGTCCCGACGGTCAACGGCGTCATCGGCAAATCGTCCACCCCGCGCCTTGGCTCTCGGCTGCGAAAGGAAGTCTCGCAAAATTCGCTATGGCCGGCATAGAGCTGGGTTATCATGACACCTGGCGGACCCATCCGCAAACCGGGGCCGGGTTGGGGCCAGACCGCCGCGCCATCTGCAGGCAGGTACAAACCGATGAGGAAAGACTGCAATGTCGCGCATGGCCTTGAGACGCCCCACACTGGCAGAAATTCGCAAGGGCGGCTTCTCGACCCCATGGGACGCGCCCATGATCCCACGCTTTCCCTTCTGCTTTCGCAATGCGCGCATCCTGACGGTGTTCTACCGTACGGACCCCGATGCGGTTGCGCTTCTGATCCCACCCCCGCTGGAACCGGCGGGCGATACGGTTGCGATCCATATCTATGACATGCCCGATACCGATTGGCTGGGACCTTACGGCGAATGCAATGTCATGGTCCCCGCGCGGTTGGGAGATGGTCCAGTGGCAGGCTATTCGCCCTATCTGTTCCTTGGCTCTGATGTCGGTGTCGCGCATGGCCGCGAAATCCACGGACAGCCGAAGAAACTGGCCGATGTCACGTTGGAAAACCGGGGCGATCTAGTGGTGGGCACGGTCGCGCGTAACCGGATCGAGGTGATAACGGCCACGACACCATACAGACAGCATGAGGCCGACCCTGCCGGAATGCGGCATTTCTTCGACTTTTCACAGAATTACAATCTGAAAGCGGTTGATCATATCGATGGCCGCCCAGCGATCCGTCAGATCACCGCGCGCAGGCTGAGCGAGCTTGTCGTGCATGAATGTTGGTCAGGCCCCGGAACAGTGGAGCTTCGCGCCAATGCCCAGGCACCAGTCTTCCGGCTGCCTGTGCGGGAGATGCTGGTGGCCTATGACTGGCGGGCAAGTTTCACGCTGGTTCCGGGCGAAGTGCTTTTCGACTATCTGGAAGGCGAGACATGAACTGCCTGCCCCGCCCCGTCCTGATCAAGGAGGTGGTCACGCCATGCGCCTGAGCGTGACCACCTGGTCCTTTCCGGCCTGCACGCTGGCCGAGGCATCCGGGATCGCAAAGGTTCTTGGCATTGACGGCATTGATCTTGGCTATCGTTATGCATCGGCCATTGACCGGGCGCGGGTGCTGGCTGACCCGCACGCCTATGGCGCCGAGCTGCGCGCCACGCTACCGCTGGCCATCGCGAATGTCTGGCATCTGTTCGGCGCCGACCGGACCATACGCCAACTTGCCGGGCCGCCCGATCCGCGCAACCTGCCTGATCTGCGCGCCGCGCTGGAATTCTGCCGCGCCATCGGCGCCCCCACACTGTTCGTGCTGCCCGGCCTCCTGGGCCCCGGCCAGTCGCGCGCTGCGGCGATGGCGAATGCCGTCGAGGTTCTTGGCCCGATGGTCGATGCTGCATGCGAGGCCGGGATCACCCTGACAGTCGAGCCGCATGTCCATGCCTGGCTGGAAAGCCCGGCGATGACGCTGGATCTGATCCGCGAACTGCCAGGGCTGAAACTGACGCTGGACCCAGCGCATTTCGCCTGCCTCGGCTATACGCAGGACATGATCGAGCCGCTTTGCTTGCATACCGCCCATGTGCATCTGCGGCAGGGGCGGCCCGGTGTGCTGCAATGCCGTCTGGAAGATGGCACGCTGAATTTCCCGGCCTTTCTGGGTGCGCTGCGCGATGCAGGCTATGCGGGCTGGCTGGCCATCGAATACCTCAACCAGCCCTATATGGAAACGACGCGGGATGATGTCTTGCTCGAGACAGTAAGGATGCGCGATCTGGTCCGCAACTGGCTTGCCCAGACCTGAAAAGCGAGACGGACCTCTGGATCAGGGGCGGGGACGGATCGACGAAGAGACAACACGTCACTGGCGCTCCGAAATCAGTGCGTTGAAGGCTTCACAAGGTTCTGCCGGATCATCGGAAGCTTGTACGATTCAAGTATTGAGGTTCTGTCAGAGCAACTTCCTTTGATGCGAAGACGAAAGCCCGGCAACCTCGCTGAATGTCCGGGCTCAGGCTCAGTCCCATCCGCTACCTGTCAATCTGCATTCAAAACTGACCAGGTGTGATCATTTGAAAGTGACCCACCTCAGGTCAATCTGACCCGCACAGTTTTTTCGACATAGCCGTCGAAAGGGCGACCCAGCGGACGCAACGCGATCTTCTCGTCCGCAATGGCATCCGCGATTGCGCGATGCTGTTGCTCAGGATGGCGGCGCTCCGCCAGTTCCTCGCATCGTAGCCGCGGCCAGTCATTCAACGCATCCAGATCGTCAAGGCAATCGTCGTTCGCGAAATCTCCGTCTCGCGCGTCACAGCATGGGTGCTGCGCCCATCCCCCAAAATCCGTCCACGGTTCTTCATTGCCGTCTCCATCAGCAGCACCTGATCTTCCGTTGTGCCAGAGCGCTCGGATCTTTACACTTCAGGTGGGTCAATTTCGGATGATCATAACCCACCCAGGCGGGTCACTTTTGCATGCAGATTTACAGCCGCGCAGACCGCTCGGCTGTCGCCGGGATGCACAGCGACCATCCCCTGATGAGCAGGGATATCCGCACCTGCAACGATCCGTCGCCGGTCACTGCGCGTCGGCAAGCACGGGGCGCCCGTCTTCGCGCCATTCCGGCAGGCCGCCCTCCAGACGTCGGGCGTTGAGGCCATGTCTGCGAAGGGCAGCCACTGCCTGGTGGGCATAGATGCAATACGGGCCGCGGCAATAGGCAATGATCTCCGTGCCCGCATCGAGCGTGACGGCGATGCGCTCAAGCTCACCCAGCGAGACATTCCGGGCACCCGGGATGTGACCCAACGCGAATTCGTCCGCAGGCCGGACATCGAGGATCGTCACCGTTCCCTCGCTCAGCCGCGCGGCGAGATCGTCTCGGCTGACCGGTTCAGGTGCATCCGCCCCTTCGGACAGGCCGCGCAGGATCCGTTCGACCTGTGCAAGGTTCCGCTCGGCCACGACCCGCAACAGATCCATCAGCACCAGCGTTTTCGCGTCGCTCAGCCGGTAGATCACCGACTTCCCGTCGCGGCGGCTGGTCACCAGCCCTGCGCGCCGCAGCTGCTGCAGATGCTGCGAGGCGTTGGCAATCGTTAGCCCGGTCTTGTCGGCCAGCGCCTCCACCCCGCGTTCGCCTTGCGCGATCTGCTCCAGAAGCATCAGCCGGGCGGGCGCAGACAGCGCGCGACCGACGAGCGCGTACTCCTCCAGGAGTGCTGCCTTGGGACTGATTGACATCGAGTGGCTCCGGATATTACATCATTCAAGTTATTTATTGAATGTTAGCGATTCTCATCGCTTCCGCAAGCCCGAAGGTATCGCCGATGTCCGAGACGATCCTCGTACAGGAACCCATGCTCCGCCTTGGCGTGTTCCTGGGCGTGCTGATGGCCATGGTGGCGTGGGAAGTGGTCGCACCTCGCAGGCGGCGGGAGATCCCGCGCGTCATCCGCTGGACCAACAACCTTGCGCTGGTCGTGGTCGATACCGTGATCCTGCGGCTAAGCTTTCCGATCCTCGCCGTGGGGCTTGCGCTGATCGCCGAGGAACGCGGGTGGGGGCTGTTCAACGCGCTCGAGGTGCCTCGCTGGCTGGCGGTCCTG
>SKYA01000023.1 GCA_007128135.1 Paracoccaceae bacterium
AAATACGGCGAACCCTGCCCCGATGCGATGATCGAGAGCGGGCTCGACCATATCCGCATCCTGCAGGACAATGATTTCCACGAGTTCAAGATCAGCGTGAAGGCGTCGGACGTGTTCCTTGCCGCTGCCGCCTATATGGGCTTGGCCGAGGCGACCGATGCGCCGATCCATCTGGGCATCACCGAGGCCGGCGGCATGATCTCGGGCACGGTGAAATCGGCGATCGGTCTGGGCAACCTCCTCTGGATGGGCATTGGCGACACGATCCGCGTGTCACTTTCCGCCGATCCGGTCGAGGAAGTGAAGATCGGCTACGAGATCCTGAAATCGCTGGGGCTTCGGCACCGGGGGGTGAATATCATCTCCTGCCCGTCCTGCGCGCGGCAGGGCTTCGATGTCATCAAGACCGTGGGCATCCTCGAGGAACGCCTTGCGCATATCAAGACACCGATGAGCCTGTCGATCATCGGCTGCGTGGTCAACGGGCCGGGCGAGGCGCTGATGACCGATGTCGGGTTCACGGGTGGCGGCGCCGGGTCGGGCATGGTCTATCTGGCCGGCAAGCAGAGTCACAAGCTGTCGAACGCGCAGATGATCGAGCATATTGTCGAGCAGGTCGAGCGCAAGGCCGCCGAGATCGAGACCGCGATGGCGGCCGAGCAGGCCGCTGAACAGGCGGCGGAATAGGCAGGGCGCGGCCCGGACAACCTGTGCCGCAGGGTTTTTGCGCGGGGTCTGGCCATGACAGGGCCCCCTGCATGGACGGGGCCTCTATGCTTCGGTTCGCCTGCGCGCCTCGATCACGACAAAGGCCTGCGCCCAGGGGGCGTCATCGGTCAGGCTGACATGGATCACGGCCTCATGGCCTTCGGGCGTCATCTGCGCCAGACGTTCGGCGGCCCAGCCCGAGACATGCATCACCGGCTGCCCGCCGGACAGGTTGGTCACCCACATGTCGCGCCAGGCGATTCCCATCGCAAGCCCGGTGCCCAGGGCTTTCGAGCAGGCTTCCTTGGCGGCCCAGCGCTTGGCATAGGTTGCGGCATCCTCGCCGCGCCGGGTGGCGCGGGCGCGTTCCTCGTCGGAAAAGACACGGTTGCGGAACCGGTCGCCAAAGCGCGCCAGCGTGCGTTCGATCCGGTCGATATTGGCCAGATCCGTGCCGACCCCAAGGATCACGCGCCTGCCTCCGGCCAGTTACATGCGTGCAAGGTTCATCTGGCGGCGCATCTCGCGGATGGCGGCCTCCAGCCCCACGAATACGGCCTCGCCGATCAGGAAATGCCCAATGTTGAGTTCGACCACTTCGGGGATTGCGGCGATCGGACCGACATTGACGAAATCAAGCCCGTGGCCGGCATGAATCTCCAGTCCCAGTTCCTTGCCGAGCGCGGCTGCGGCAAAGAGCCTGCGCAATTCCGCGTCGCGCGCGGCATCATTGCCCTCGGCGCAATACTCGGCATAGGCGCCGACATGCAGTTCGATCACCTGCGCGCCGACCCGCGCGGCGGCCTCGACCTGCGTCTCATCGGGGGCAATGAACAGCGACACGCGCGACCCGGCAGCCCTGAGCGGCGCGATATAGTCGCGCAGGCGGCTGTTGTCATCCGTCACGTTCAGCCCGCCCTCGGTGGTGCGCTCTTCGCGCCGTTCGGGCACCAGACAGACAGCATGGGGCCTGTGCGCCAGAGCGATGCGCTGCATCTCGGCGGTTGCGGCCATCTCGAGATTGACCGGGATCTTCACGGCCGCCATCACGGCATCGACATCGGAATCGCGGATATGACGCCGGTCCTCGCGCAGGTGCAGCGTGATCCCGTCCGCGCCCGCGTTCTGCGACAGCAATGCCGCGCGCACCGGGTCGGGACCGGCCCCGCCCCGCGCATTGCGCAGGGTTGCCACATGGTCGATATTCACCCCAAGGCGCAAATGCGCTGCCTCTGCCATGTTGCCTCACCTCCTTGCACCCTTGCGAGTGGCAACATACGCGTCCGCCCGCAAAACTCAATGCCGCGCGCCATCTGCGACACTATTTCCTGCGGTCCGACCTGCGCGCCAGATCGAAGCGCTGCTGCAGCTTTTTCAGCCTGCGATTGCGATAGGCCCGGATGACCGGCAGCGACAGGAAATAGGCAGGCACGGCACAGATCACCCCGATGATGATCCCGCCCAGCATGTAGGGCAGAAAGATGTCGCCGCCGAATTTCATCAGCATGTCCCAGCGAAAGGGGGCTGGCGTGAAGATGGCGAGGAAATTCTGCCCCAGTTCGCGCCAGATCGCGCCAAAGGCGCTCATGGCCTCGGACGCCTTGCGCCCATGCCCCCGCCCCAGCAGGAGCGCGCCCAGTTCCATTGCGCTGTAGGCGATGACCGGAAAGGTGAAGGGATTGCCGAAGAAGGTGGCCAGAAGCGAGGCAAAGACATTGCCGCGCAGCATCCAGGCGACCGAGGCGGCGGCGATGAAATGCAGCCCGAACAGAGGCGTACAGCTGACGAAGACACCGGCCGCGATGCCCTTGGCGATCCTTTCGGGGCTATCGGGCAGGCGGCGCAGCCGGTGCATGACATAGCTTGCCGACCGCCCCCAGCCGCCACCCGGAATGAAGAAATTCACCAGCGACTGGCGGAAGTTCCTTGGCGTGCGACGTTTGAATACCAAGCTGTCAGACCTTCACTTCGACCTCGGGCCAGTGCAGGGTCACGGCTGCAACGAAGGGTCCCTTGCCCGGACAATCTGGGCGACGGCGGATTCGGCGTCAAGCGCTGTCATGACCTGATGCAGATGTGTGATGCCGCGCAATTCCACTTCGACCAGCAGACGGAAGAAATCGGGCTTGCGGTCGATGAAGCGCAGATCCGAGATATTGGCCTTGTGTTCGCCGATCAGGCTGCACACACGGCCCAGAACGCCCGCGTCATTCGAGATGGTCAGATCGAGAGTCACGCCATAAACCGCCGGATGGGTGCCGTCCAGCCAGCGCAGGTCGATCCAGCGTTCGGGCTGGGCTTCGAGTGCGGCGAGGGCCTCGCAATCCATCGCATGGGCGACCACACCCTTGCCGCGATAGGTGATGCCCACGATCCGCTCGCCCGGCAGGGGCTGGCAGCAGGGCGCGCGGCGAAAGCTCTGGTCGGCCTCCAGCCCGGCGACCGGGTGGGCCGCGTCGATCTCGGGTTCGGTGCTGGCAGTCTCGGGGTAGAGCGTGGCCACCACGCGGCGCGCGCTGATCTCGGCCTCGCCGACGCGGGCGCGCAATTCGGTGGCGTCGGGGACATTCAGCATCCGCGCAGCGGTCACAAGGGCCTTGCCGCTCATCTCGCGCCCGGTGGCCTCGAAGGCCACGCGCAGCAACTCGTTGCCCAGCCGGATGAAGCGTTCGCGGTCTTCCTCGCGCAAGGAGCGGCGGATGGCGGATTTCGCGCGGCCGGTGGTGACGATGTCGATCCAGCTCGATTGCGGGCGCTGGCCCTCGGCGGTGATGATCTCGACCGACTGGCCATTCCTGAGCCGCGTCCAGAGCGGCACGCGCAGCCCGTCCACCTTGGCCGACACGCAACTGTCCCCGATGCGGGTATGGATCGCATAGGCGAAATCCAGCGGAGTCGCCCCGCGCGGCAACTGGATGACATCGCCCTTGGGCGTGAAGCAGAACACCTGGTCGGAATACATCTCGAGTTTCACATGCTCGAGAAAGGCGTCGTGGTCCTCGGGGTGCTCGAAGCCTTCGGTCAGGGTCGAGATCCATTTGGCCGGATCGACCGCGAAGGGGTTTTCGGAGCGCCGGCCGTCGCGATAGGCCCAATGCGCGGCCACGCCCGCCTCGGCAACCTCGTGCATCTCGCGGGTGCGGATCTGGATCTCGACGCGTTTGCCGTCGCGCCCCGACACCGTGGTGTGAATCGAGCGGTAGCCATTGGTCTTGGGCTGGCTGATATAATCCTTGAACCGCCCCGGCACTGCGCGCCAGCGCGCATGCACCGCGCCCAGCACGCGGTAGCAATCCTCGACTTCGAGGGTGATGATGCGAAAGCCGTAAATGTCGGAAAGGCGCGAAAAGGCGAGGTCCTTTTCCTGCATCTTGCGCCAGATCGAATAGGGTTTCTTGGCCCGTCCATAGACATCGGCCTGAAGCCCCTTGCGTTCGAGTTCATGGCGGATATCGGCGCTGATGCGGTGCACGACATCGCCGGATTCGCGTTGCAGCGTGATGAAGCGGCGCAGGATCGAGTTGCGCGCCTCGGGGTTGAGCACGCGAAAGGCAAGGTCCTCAAGCTCCTCGCGCATCCACTGCATCCCCATGCGCCCGGCCAGTGGCGCATAGATGTCCATCGTCTCGCGCGCTTTCTGGGCCTGCTTGTCCACGCGCATCGAGCGGATGGTGCGCATGTTGTGCAGTCGGTCGGCGAGCTTTACCAGGATCACCCGCAGATCGCGCGACATGGCGATCAGCAGCTTGCGGATATTCTCGGCTTCCTTGGCTTCGGTCGAGGAGAGTTGCAGGTTGGTCAGCTTGGTCACGCCATCGACCAGTTCGGCAATCTCGTTGCCGAACAGCCGCGCCACCTCGGTATAGGTGGATTTCGTGTCTTCGATCGTGTCGTGCAGCAGCGCCGTGATGATGGTCGAGTCATCCAGCCGCATTTCGGTCAGCAATGCTGCCACCGCGACCGGATGCGTGAAATACGGCTCGCCCGAGTGGCGGAACTGGCCCTCGTGCATCTGTTCGCCATAGGCCCAGGCCTTGCGGATCAGGGCTTCGTCGGTGCGGGGGTTGTAGTTGCGCACAAGGGCGATCAGGTCATCCTGGGTGATCACGCCTGCGGCCCCTTCCTGCCCTCCGCCCTGTCTTGCCAAACGCCTGTGCGGCGGGCGGTCAGGGTCAGCCTGCCTGCCCCTGCGCTTCCATCAGCGCGCGCAGCATCTGCTCTTCGTTCATGCCGTCCTTTTCGGGCGCGTCCTGTTCGGGTGCACCCATCAGCAGGGCCATGTCGTCGTCTTCGGGCATGTCGACTTCGATCTGCGTCTGCAGGCTCTCGATCAGCCGCTCGCGCAGGTCATCGGCGGACTGGGTCTCGTCCGCGATCTCGCGCAGGGCCACGACCGGGTTCTTGTCATTGTCGCGGTCCACCGTGATCGGCGCCCCGGCGGCAATCTCGCGGGCGCGGTGCGCGGCAAGCGCCACCAGCTCGAAGCGGTTGGGAACCTTGTCAACGCAATCTTCAACCGTCACGCGGGCCATAAGCGCACTCCAATTCGTCTGCAAATCCGGATCAGGTCACGCACATACTGCCTCAGGGCTGCCGTGACAAGCCATGCAAGAGGTTTTTCCCCGGATTCACGGTAACATCTGCTCGGGGAGCGGCCAGATTTCGGCGCGCAGCGCGGGCGGGAGGGCCGCGCACATCTCGGCAACGGTCCGTCCCAGAACCGGATGACGCCAGTCCGGGGCAATGTCATTGAGCGGCACCAGAACGAAGGCGCGCTCGTGCAGGCGGGGATGCGGCAGCACGAGTTCCGGCGGTGCCATGCGCATCTGCGCATCGAGCGACAGGTCCGACCAGGCCTGAAAGGTCGCGGGATCGGGCAGGACCGCGTCGCCCATGGCCAGCAGGTCGAGATCGATCACCCGCGCCTCCCAGCGCGCCGAACGGCTGCGCCCCTGCCTGCGCTCGACCTCGTGCAGCAGCTCGAGCAATGCCGCCGCATCCAGCCCGGTCCGGCAGGCAATCGCCGCATTCACAAAGTCGGGACCGGCCCCGGCAGGGAAGCAGGGCGTGCGAAAGAACCGGCTTGTCGATATAACCTCTTGTCCTGATTTGGAAATATGCCTGATTGCCGCATGAATTTGCGCATTCGGACTATCCAGATGCCCTGCAAGGTTAGTCCCGATGGCGATCAGCGCCAGATTGCAATTTTCCAACTTGTGCATATTCTGTGTCCATGACGTGACGCGCGGTCATCCCTGACATTCCTGCTTTCGCAGCCTCGAAGGCTTCTGTCCGCGTCACCCCTTACTCAACACCAACCTGCAAGGTAAATGGTATGTTTTACAAAGACGAGCGTCTGGCGCTCTTTATCGATGGCTCGAACCTCTATGCCGCCGGCAAGGCGCTGGGGTTCGATATCGACTACAAGCTTCTGCGACAGGAATTCATGCGCCGGGGCAAGCTTCTGCGCGCCTTTTACTATACGGCCCTGCTGGAGAATGACGACTACTCGCCCATCCGTCCGCTTGTCGACTGGCTGCATTACAATGGCTACAGCATGGTGACCAAGCCCGCCAAGGAATACACGGACTCGATGGGTCGGCGAAAAGTCAAGGGCAACATGGATATCGAGCTTGCGGTCGATGCCATGGAACTGGCCCCGCGCATCGACCATGCCGTGCTGTTCTCGGGCGATGGCGATTTCCGGCCCCTTGTCGAAAGCCTGCAACGCCAGGGCGTGCGGGTTTCGGTGGTCTCGACCATCCGCAGCCAGCCCCCCATGATCGCCGACGACCTGCGCCGCCAGGCGGATAATTTCATCGAACTGGATGAATTGCGCGATGTCATCGGCCGCCCGCCGCGCGAAAACCGCTTCGAGCGCGATCAGGCGGTGGAACTGACCAGCGAGTAACGACGCCTGCCGGTCCCCGCGAACACGGGCAGCCCGCGCGGCTGCCCGTTTCGCATCTCGCGCAGGCTCAGGCGACCGCCTGCCGCAGCAGGTTCAACCCCGTCAGGGCCAGCATGATAAGCGTCCAGCGGCGGAACTGGGCGGGATCCAGCCTGTCCTGCACGACATAGCCCAGCCACAGCCCGATCATGCCGGGAATGACCAGCAGCGCCGAAAAGCTCAGGGTCTGCACGGTCGCCACGCCCGAAACGACATGCCCGCCGATCAGCGCGACCGCGCCCACCAGGAACACCACCCCGAGCACGCGCACCATGTCGCGCTTTCCGGTATCGACCGAGATCAGGTAGATCATCACGGGCGGCCCCCAGATGCCGGAAATGCCGCCATAGAGCCCGGCCACCCCGCCGCTGAACCATTCGGCCCGCCTGCGCCGGTGCACATTGATCCGCAGCGGCACACCGGCAAGCTGGACCAGTGCGAACAGCACGATCGGCCCGCCCAGCAGGATCAGCAGCAGCCGGTCGGACATTTCGCTGACCAGTTGCGCGCTCAGCAACAGCAGCACCACCATGATCGAGAGCATCCGCCAGTATTTGCGGACCGAACCCCAGGCCGCCTGCCAGCCCTGCCGCAGGGCCTGGCTGATATTGGTGAACAGCGTCGGCAGCATCAGCCCCGCAAGCGCCAGTTCGACCGACATGAAGCTCGACAGGCCGGAGATGAGGATCATCGGCATGGCGAATCCCAGCGCGCCCTTGATCAGCCCCGCCACCAGCGCGACCCCCAGCGCCGAGACGACCGCCCAGAGCGGCAGACCTGCCGAGACATGCTCCAGCATCATTCCATCTCCTATGCCATGCGGCTCCTCATAGCGCAGCCGGCCCGCGCCTGCATCCGGGAAATGACTGCGACATGAATGCAAAGCCAGCAGGCATATTCGTGCATTTTTGTTGCTCTGGCCCTGCGAAGGCCCTATGTCTTGCCGCAACTGCACAATAGCCAACCGATCACTGCCCGGAGAGACCCATGCCGCATGATGGACAACCTGTTCCCTCGCCTGTCTTGCCCGACCTTCTCGGCCTGACCGCCGCGACGCTCCCCCCGCTCGAGACGCTTCTCGCCGAGGCGCGGGCCGCCATGCGCGCCCGGATCGCCCCTTCGGGCAAGGTGGACCCGGCGCTGCTTGAGACCGACCAGTATGCTGCCCACGGGCTTGCCTGGCTTGCCACCTATGTCGAAAGCCTGCGCCAGATGCAGGGCTGGGCCGAGCGGTTGCAGGCCGACGGCGCCTTTGGCCAGATGGAACAGCTGATCCACCAGATCGCCTTTGGCGAGTATCTCAACCAGATCGCGGGTGGCATCCCGATGAACCAGGGCGAGGTCATGCGGCTCTCGGATCTGGGTGTTTCGGCGGAGCTGAACGAGGGGGCAGCCGCCACGCTGCGCGCGCGCGCCAACAGCGATGCGGCACGCATGGCTCTGGTCGCGCTGATGCGCGACAATCAGGGCCGCGCGAGTTTCGGCGCGACCGGGCTTGACGAGGATCTGGAGATGATCCGTGACCAGTTCCGCCGCTATTCCGACGAGCAGATCCTGCCGCATGCGCATGAATGGCACCTCAAGGATGAGCTGATCCCGATGAAGGTGATCGACCAGCTCTCCGAGATGGGGGTGTTCGGCCTGACCATCCCCGAGGAATTCGGCGGGCTGGGCATGCCGAAGGCGGCGATGGTCGTGGTCTCGGAGGAACTCTCGCGCGGCTATATCGGCGTGGGCTCGCTGGGAACCCGCACCGAAATTGCCGCCGAACTCATCCTTTGCGGCGGCACGCCCGGACAGAAGGACCACTGGCTGCCGAAACTCGCCTCGGGTGAGGTGCTGCCGACAGCGGTCTTCACCGAACCCAATACGGGCTCGGATCTGGGCGCCTTGCGCACGAAAGCCGTACTGGATGGCGAGGACTGGGTCATCAACGGCAACAAGACATGGATTACCCATGCCGCGCGCACCCATGTCATGACCGTGCTCGCGCGCACCATTCCCGACACCACCGATTATCGCGGATTGTCCATGTTCCTGGCCGAAAAGACCCCCGGCACGGACGAACAGCCCTTCCGCGACCCCGGCCTGTCGGGCGGCGAGATCGAGGTGCTGGGCTATCGCGGCATGAAGGAATACACCGTCAATTTCGACGATTTCCGCGTCAAGGGCGAGAACCTGCTCGGCGGCGAGGAGGGTCAGGGCTTCAAGCAGCTGATGCAGACCTTCGAGTCGGCGCGTATCCAGACCGCCGCGCGCGCCATCGGGGTGGCACAGAATGCGCTGGAAGTGGCGATGCAATATGCCGAGGACCGCAAGCAGTTCGGCCGCGCGCTGATCGAGTTCCCGCGTGTCGCGGCGAAACTGGCGATGATGGCGGTCGAGATCATGGTGGCCCGCCAGCTGACCTATTTCAGTGCCCGCGAGAAGGATGAAGGCCGCCGCTGCGACCTCGAGGCCGGCATGGCCAAGCTGCTGGCTGCGCGTGTGGCATGGGCGGCCGCCGATAACGGGTTGCAGATCCATGGCGGCAACGGCTTTGCGCTGGAATACCCGATCAGCCGCATCCTGTGCGACGCGCGCATCCTCAACATCTTCGAGGGTGCGGGCGAGATCCAGGCCCAGGTCATCGCGCGCCGCCTGCTCTGAGCCGCACGCCGCCCCTCAGACGCGGGAGCCGGAACCGGGCGCGGACAGACATCACGCGCCCGGCAATCCCGACCCGCCCTCGATGCGCGGCAGCCAGTGCAGGGTGGCTCCGCACCTTTCTCGTTCTCTTGCCGGAAATATCCGATTACCGCACCAGCGGATGCGCTCGTGCGCTGTGGGCACGACCCGCTCTCCATTAACCCGGCCGCTGATCCCGACACCACGCCCGAAGGTCCGCCCGCCCG
>SKYA01000090.1 GCA_007128135.1 Paracoccaceae bacterium
GAACCGCACCACCCAGTCCGGCTCCATCGGCAGGTTGGTGACGATGAAGCCGACACGCGGGAACAGCTCGCCCGGATGCCATTCGATCTTGGCGATCACCCGGCGCTCCTTGTCCCAAGGCGCCGCCTGCTACTGGAAATCCTCGAAGAACCGTTTGCCCTTGGTCAGCGACGGTCGCCCCATGGGCCGCGTCAGCCGGTGCGCGATCTTCTCGCGCAGGACATTGTTGGCGGGCAGCGCCGCAGACGCCAGATCGGATAGCCCAAGCGCATCGTCAAGCTCGCGCATCACAGGGAGACCGCCGTCCGAACTGATCTGCGCGCCCCGGAACTCCAGGCGCACGGGGCGGTCGAAATCGACCCGATCTGCCCGCTGCGAGCCCGCACCATCTGGGCGATCCACGAAACCCGTCCCTCGCAGCCGTCAACACCATGATTTATATAGTAATTATCAATGTCAGGACTGCGAAATCAGCGGGTTACTTGGGGAATGCGGGTTGAGGACTTACTGCCCATTGAATTTCCCCCGTCGCGCTGTTGTCCAAGTTGAACTCTTTAGCACACAGAGCACCTTTGCAAAGGCAGATTTCTGGAACCTGCTGTGTTCAAAGTCAGCCCGGGCTACGTCGCTTCCTATGTCCGCTCCGTCCCGCATAGCGGCCATTGCCCCTCACTCCGCCGCCACCCGCCGCGGCTTCAGTAGCGGCCCCAGATACCGCCCGGTATGACTGCCCTCCACGGCCGCCACCTCGTCAGGCGTGCCCGCAGCCACGATCCGCCCGCCGCCATCGCCGCCCTCGGGGCCAATGTCGATGATCCAGTCCGCAGTCTTCACCACATCGAGATTGTGCTCGATCACCACAACCGTATTGCCCTGATCGACCAGTTCATGCAGCACTTCCAGCAGCTTGCGCACATCCTCGAAATGCAGTCCCGTTGTGGGTTCATCGAGAATGTACAAGGTTCGCCCCGTCGAGCGGCGCGCGAGTTCCTTGGACAGCTTCACCCGCTGCGCCTCGCCCCCTGACAGGGTCGTCGCCTGCTGGCCCACCTTGATATAGCCAAGCCCCACCCGCATCAGCGCGTCCATCTTCTCGCGGATCGCCGGCACCGCCTCGAAGAATTTCTGTGCCTCCTCCACGGTCATGTCCAGCACATCGGCAATCGACTTGCCCTTGAACAGCACTTCCAGCGTCTCGCGGTTGTAGCGCTTGCCCTTGCAGGTCTCGCAGGTGACATAGACGTCCGGAAGGAAGTTCATCTCGATCTTCAGCACGCCGTCGCCCTGGCAGGCCTCGCAGCGACCGCCTTTCACGTTGAAGGAAAACCGCCCCGGCTTGTAGCCGCGCGCCCGCGATTCCGGCAGCCCCGCGAACCAGTCACGGATCGGGCCAAAGGCGCCGGTATAGGTCGCCGGGTTGGACCGGGGCGTGCGCCCGATGGGCCGCTGGTCGATGTCGATCACCTTGTCCAGATGCTCCAGCCCCTTGATCGTCTCGCAGGGCGCGGGAGTCTGACGCGCGCCGTTCAGCCGCATCGAGGCGGTCTTGAACAGCGTCTCGATCGTCAGCGTGGATTTGCCGCCCCCCGAAACCCCGGTCACGCAGACGAACTTGCCAAGCGGGAATTCCGCCGTCACATCGCGAAGGTTGTTGCCGCTGGCCTTCACCACCGTGATCTTGCGACCGTTGCCCTTGCGCCGCGTCTGGGGCACCCCGATCTCGCGTACCCCGCTCAGATACTGCCCGGTCAGGCTGGCCGGGTCGGCCATGATCTCCTCGGGCGTGCCCTGCGCCACCACGCGCCCGCCATGCACCCCTGCGCCGGGGCCGATATCAAGCACGAAATCGGCCGTGCGGATGGCTTCCTCGTCATGTTCGACCACGATCACCGTGTTGCCCTGATCGCGCAGATTGCGCAGCGTGGTCAGCAGCCGGTCATTGTCGCGCTGGTGCAGCCCGATCGAGGGTTCATCCAGCACATACAGCACCCCCGTCAGCCCGCTGCCGATCTGGCTGGCCAGCCGGATGCGCTGGCTCTCGCCCCCCGAGAGCGTGCCCGCATGCCGCCCCAGCGTCAGGTAATCCAGACCCACATTGACCAGAAAGCCCAGCCGCTCGCGGATTTCCTTCAGGATCGCACGGGCGATCTCGTTTTTCTGTTTGCCCAGGCTGTCGGGCACGCCCTCGATCCAGGCCAGCGCCTCGCGGATCGACATCTCCGTGACCTGCCCGATATGCAAGCCCCCTATCTTCACCGCCAGAGCCTCGGGCTTCAGCCGATGCCCGCCGCAGACCCCGCAGGCGCGCTGGTTCTGGTAGCGCTCGAATTCCTCGCGAATCCACGCGCTGTCGGTCTCGCGATAGCGCCGCTCCATGTTCGGAATCACGCCCTCGAAGGCACGGGTCACATTATAGACCCGCCCGCCCTCGTCATAGCGGAAGGGCAGTTCCTCGCCATTCGAGCCATGCAGCAAGACCTGTTTCACATGCGCGGGCAGGTCCTTCCAGGTCGCCCGCGCGTCGAATTCGTAATGCGCGGCCAGTGACTCGATCGTCTGCAGGAAATAGGGCGACTTGCCCTTGCGCCAGGGCGCGATGGCCCCGTCCGCCAGCCGCAGCGCCGCGTCGGGCACCACCAGGCGCTCGTCAAAGAACAGCTCCACCCCCAGCCCGTCGCAGGCCGGGCAGGCGCCCGAGGGCGCATTGAAGGAAAACAGCCTCGGCTCGATCTCGGAAATGGTGAACCCACTGACGGGGCAGGCGAATTTCTCGCTGAAGGTGATGCGCGCAGCATCCTCTTTCGCCTCTTCCAGCACCGCGATCCCGTCGGCCAGATCCAGCGCCGTGCGAAGCGAATCCGCAAGCCGCGTCTCGATGCCGGGGCGCACCACCAGACGGTCCACCACCACATCGATGTCATGGCGGAACTTCTTGTCCAGCGTGGGCGGCTCGTCCAGTTCATGGAACTGCCCGTCCACCTTCACCCGCTGGAAGCCCTGCTTGCGCAATTCCAGGAACTCCTTGCGATACTCGCCCTTGCGGTCGCGCACGATGGGGGCCAGCAGATAGGCGCGCGTGCCCTCCTCCAGACCCATGATCCGGTCCACCATGTCCTGCACCTGCTGCGCCTCGATGGGCTGGCCGGTGGCGGGGCTGTAGGGCGTACCCGCGCGCGCGAACAGCAGCCGCAGGTAATCATAGATCTCGGTCACGGTGCCGACGGTCGAGCGCGGGTTCTTGCTGGTGGTCTTCTGCTCGATCGAGATCGCGGGGGACAGGCCCGAGATATGGTCCATGTCCGGCTTCTGCATCATGTCGAGGAACTGGCGGGCATAGGCGGACAGGCTCTCGACATAGCGACGCTGCCCTTCGGCATAGATCGTGTCAAAGGCCAGCGACGATTTCCCCGAGCCCGACAGCCCGGTGATCACCACCAGCCTGTCGCGCGGCAGCGAGACATCGATGTTTTTCAGGTTGTGTTCGCGCGCACCGCGCACCTCGATGAATTTCTGCTCAGACATTCCCGCCCCCGACAGCGCCCCCGGCGCATCTGGAGGGAAGATAGTGGCATTGGAGCGAGTCTCCAATCGAAATATGTGAACAAAAAGAAAACACGCCCGGAAATACCGCAGATCGCTACAGGATCGCAATGAATATTCTATTTCTTGAATTTATATCTTGAAATCCCCCGGCACCCTGCGCATCTGAAGCCAGACCCGCCATCAAGGACCGCAGCCATGTTCGCCTTTCTGAAACCGAAACCCGCCACACCGCGTATCAACCCGTCCGACGCCATTGCGCAGGTCAAGGCCGGCACGCTTACCCTGATCGACGTGCGCGAAGCCTCCGAACTGCACCAGACCGGCAAGGCCAGGGGCGCATTGCATGTGCCGCTCTCGCAGATCGCAGAGGCAAGCAACCCCGCAAGCGGCCATTTCAACCGCAAGCTCTCGCCGAAAAAACCGGTTGCGCTCTATTGCGCCTCGGGGGCGCGCTCGGACCGCGCCGCAAAGCTGATGGCCGCCAACGGCTTTGCCGAGATCTACAATCTCGGAAGCCTGCAGGACTGGAAACTCTCGGGCGGGCAGATCACCCGCTGAGGCACATCCCGACAGCACGGCCCCGCAGCGAAGCGGAGGGGCCGTGCGCATCTCTTGCGGCGCAGCCGCTCGATCTGGTCAGACCTCAGAAGTGAATCGCGCGACCGTAAGCGTCGAGCACCGATTCATGCATCATCTCGCTCAGCGTGGGATGCGGGAAGACCGTATTCATCAGATCCTCTTCCGTCGTTTCCAGCGTGCGGCCCACGACATAGCCCTGGATCAGTTCGGTCACTTCCGCGCCCACCATATGCGCGCCCAGCAACTCGCCCGTCTTCGCGTCGAAAACGGTCTTGATCATTCCCTCGGGCTCGCCCAGAGCGATCGCCTTGCCATTGCCGATGAAGGGGAAACGGCCCACTTTCACGCTGTAGCCTGCGTCTTTCGCCTTGGCTTCAGTCAGACCGACGCTGGCCACCTGCGGGTGACAATAGGTGCATCCGGCAATGCTCGACGGGTCCACCGCATGCGGGTGTCCGCCCGCGATCAGTTCGGCCACCATCACGCCCTCATGGCTGGCCTTGTGCGCCAGCCACGGGCCATTGGTCGCGTCGCCGATGACATAGATCCCCTCGACCCCGGTGCGGCAGTATTCATCCGTCACCACGAAGGAACGGTCGATTTTTGCGCCCAGTTCCTCAAGCCCCAGCCCTTCGGTATTCGCCACGATGCCCACAGCGGAAATCACCGTGTCGAACTCCATCGTCTCGGTCTTGCCGTCGCGCTCGATATGGGCCGTGACCTTCGGGGCGGCGCGGTCCAGCTTCTTCACCATCGCCTTGGCCATGATCTTCATGCCCTGTTTCTCGAACTGCTTGCGGGCAAAGGCGCTGATCTCGGCGTCTTCCACCGGCAGGATGCGGTCCATCACCTCGACGACGGTGACATCCGCACCCAGCGTGTTGAAGAAGCTGGCGAATTCGATCCCGATCGCGCCCGATCCGATCACCAGCAGCTTCTTCGGCATCCGCTTGGGCTGCAACGCGTGCTTGTAGGTCCAGACCAGATCGCCATCCGCTTCCAGCCCGGGCAACTCGCGCGCGCGCGCCCCCGTGGCCAGGATGATGTTCGGCGCGGTCAGATCCTCGCTGCCCTTGTCGGTCTTGACCGTGACCTTGCCTTTGCCCGCCAGCGTGGCCGCGCCCATCACGACCGTGATCTTGTTCTTCTTCATCAGATGGCCGATGCCGCCCGAAAGCTGGCCCGCCACCTTGCGCGAGCGTTTCACCACTGCGTCCAGATCATAGCTGATATTGTCGGCGCTCAGCCCGAATTCCTTGGCGCGGTGCATCAGGTGGAACACTTCGGCCGAGCGCAGCAGCGCCTTGGTCGGGATGCAGCCCCAGTTGAGGCAGATCCCCCCCAGATGCTCGCGTTCGACAATAGCCACCGACTTGCCCAGCTGCGCGGCCCGGATGGCCGCCACATAGCCCCCCGGACCTGCCCCGATCACGACAACGTCAAACGCTCTGGCCGCCATGTGAGTTCCTCCCCTGCGCCGCGACTGAAATATAGTTTGCCATTAAACTATTTCTTGGCACGTCGCAACGCAGGAGGCGCGTAAGCCCGCCATGCGCGCGCTGCATGGCTGCTGTCAGCAGGATCGTGCAGGCTCAGGCGGCTTCCTGCAATGCCTCAACGGCCGACATGTAGCCACCGCCATCAAGAAAGGCCTGCTCCGGTCGCGTGGTTTCGCGGCCCAATGCAGTGTTGCGATAGGGAAAGCGGCCAAACTGACGGATCACGGCGCGGTGTGCGCGGGCGTGCAGCAGGTTGTTCGCGCCCGTCTCGGGCATACGCAGCAGGAACATGCGCACGCAGCGGTCCTGATCCATCTGGCTTTCCGAATGCATCAGCGGCAGATAGAAGAACTGCCGCGCCGGCTCGGGGATGCGGCGGTCAAAGCCAAGATGACAGGCCCGCGCGGCAACCTTGCGCGCCAACTCGTCAGTGGCAAAGGCCCGCCCGTCTTCGCGGAAGATGTTACGCGGAAACTGGTCGGTGACGATCAGGAAGGCAAGACAGCCCCGCGGGCAGGATGCCCAGTTCCCCAGCCGCCCCGCGCGCGCCTTTTCCCACAGCGCGCCGAAGCGCTCGCTGATTTCCGCATCCAGTGCGGGATCATTCGCATACCAGCCTTTCGGTCCGACCTCATCGATCCAGAACGAAATGACCTCATCAACCGTAGACATCGTGTTTCCTCATCACTGCCTCGTCGGGCAAAGCCTGCCAATGATTCGCACCATGCTCAAGAAATTTGCATTCACATGCCCTTGAGCAGGCGGTTTCTTGCGAAAATACCACAAGTTCAGGGGTTTTCCGACTGCTGTTCGGTCAGTTCGCTATAGACCGCCTCGACCGTCGCGGCCGAGACCGCAGGCGAGACCGGCGCGAAGGGTCCGGTCTCGGCCACCGGCACCGAGGGGCGCTGGGTCATGCGCCACATCGCATAGCCCGCCAGCGCGGTCGTGAGCAGGATGATGAACAGAAAGAAGCCCGGCGGCCCGATCATCGCCATCAGCCAGCCGATGGCCAGCGGCCCGAGAATGGCCCCCAGTCCGTTGACGAACAGCAACCCCCCCGAGGCCGCCGCCATCTGGTCGCCCTCGAGATAGTCATTGGTATAGGCCACCAGCAGCGAATAGAGCGGGTTCGAGATGCCGCCGATGATCAGCGCCACACCCAGCAGCCACGCAAAGCCCAGGTCGAACAGCACCGCCATGGCCCCCCCGGCGGAACCGATCAGCGCGACCACCACCAGCAGCTTGCGCCGGTCCATCCGGTCCGAAAGCCAGCCAATGGGATACTGGAACACCAGCCCGCCGAAATAGATCGCCGCCGTGAAGATCGAGATTTCCAGAATGCTCAGCCCCGCCTCGGTGCCCCAGACCGCGGTCATGCCGAACATGGCCGCGAACACCCCGCCCATCAGGAAGATCCCCACCACGCCCAGCGGCGAGACACCGTAAAGCTCGCGGATGGACATGGATTTCGTGGTGCCGAACGTCGGCGCGGGGCTGACCGACAGCAGAATCGGCGCAAAGGCCAGCGACACCAGCACCGAAGGGATGATGAACAGAAGGAACCCCGCCGGGTCGGCGAAGTTGATCAGCGCCTGCGCGGCGATGATGCCCAGCATCTGCACGATCATGTAGAGCGACAGCGCCTGGCCACGGTTTTCATTGCTGGCGGTGTTGTTCAGCCAGCTTTCCGCCGTGACATAGACACCCGAAAAGGCAAAGCCGATCAGCACGCGCAGCACTGTCCATGCCACCCAGTCCGGAATCGCCGCATAGAGCACCAGCACGGCCGAGATCAGCGAGCCCAGCGCGGCAAAGACCCGCACATGCCCCACCCGCCGGATCAGTTCGGGCGCCATGCGCGACCCGATCAGGAAACCCGCGAAATAGGCGGACATGACAATCGACATCTGATAGGTGGAAAAGCCCTCGATCGCGCCGCGAATCCCCAGCAACGTGCCCTGCACGCCATTGCCCACCATAAGGAACAGCATGCCCAGCAGCAGCGCCCAGGACGCGGAAAGGACTTTGAACATCGGACTGGCTCACTCTCGTGTCAGGTCAGGGTAAGGGCCGCGCCGTGTCAGGAGTATGACGGAAACGACAGGCACCTGTCGCATTCAGGGCAGCAGCAGCGAGGCATCGCCATAAGAGAAGAAGCGGTAGCGTTCCGCAATGGCATGGGCATAGATGCGCCGAATCCGCTCTGGCCCCATCAGCGCCGAGACCAGCATCATCAGGGTCGATTTCGGCAGGTGGAAATTTGTCATCAGCCCGTCGGTGATGCGGAACGCGTAGCCCGGCGTGATGAAGATGTCGGTCTTGCCGGTCCATGGCGCGATCCGGCCAGCGGCAGTGGCGGCGGTCTCGATCAGCCGCAGCGCGGTCGTGCCCACCGCGATGACCCGGCCGCCCGCAGCGCGCGTCTCCAGGATGGCGCGGGCGGCGGTGTCGGGCAACTCGCCCCATTCGGCGTGCATCCGGTGCTGCCTGATGTCATCCACCTTCACCGGCAGGAACGTGCCCGCGCCGACATGCAGCGTCACTTCGGCAAAATCCACCCCGCGCGCCTTCAGCGCCGCGATCAGCCCCTCGTCGAAATGCAGCGAGGCCGTGGGGGCTGCAACCGCACCGGGGGTGCGGGCAAAGACCGTCTGGTAATCCTCGCGGTCTTGGGCATCGGCCTTGCGGCGGCCTGCGATATAGGGCGGCAGTGGCATCTGGCCTGCGGCGTCAAGCGCGGCGTGGAACGCGTCTCCCTGCTGGCTGAAGCGCAGCGTGACATCCTCGCGGCTGCGCGCCGTCACCTGCGCCGCAAAATCCTCGGCAATCTCGATCCGCTCGCCCTCGGCCAGCTTGCGCAACGGTTTTGCCAGCGCCCGCCACTGCCCGTCGGGCAGAGGCTCCAGCAGCGTCAGGTCCACCTGCGCGCGCACCGTGCCTTGCGCGCTGTGGCGGATTCGGCTGCCCGTCAGCCGTGCCGGGATGACACGCGTCGTGTTGATGACCAGCAGGTCGCCCGCGCGCAGGATGTCAGGCAGGTCGGCCACATGGCGGTCGCGGATCGCATCGCCCTCGGCCAGCAGCAGACGCGCGGCCGGGCGCGGGCGCACGGGGCGCGTCGCGATCAGATCCTCTGGCAGGTCGAAATCGAAATCCGACAGTTTCATCGCGCAGGCCTCGTTCACGTCGCTGCCCCTTTAACTTGCGACCCGAGCCGCTACAACAGGGGCAACACATTCGTGAAAAGGAGACCGACAGATGGCACAGCAAGGCGACATGGCCCCCGATTTCACCCTGCCCCGCGATGGCGGCGGCGAGGTCAACCTCGCGCAGTTCATGGGCAGCAAGGTCGTGCTCTATTTCTACCCGCGCGACGACACCCCCGGCTGCACCACCGAGGCGCTGGAATTCACCGCGCTGGGCGATGCGTTCGCCGCCGCCGGTGTGCAGGTGATCGGTGTGTCGAAAGACACGGTCGCCAAGCATGACAAGTTCATCGCCAAGCATGATCTGGGCGTGATCCTGGCCTCGGATGCCGAGGGCGATGTTTGCGAGCGCTACGGCGTCTGGGTCGAGAAAAGCATGTATGGCAAGGTCTCGATGGGGATCGAACGCGCGACCTTCCTGATCGATGCCGAGGGGCGGATCACGCAGGTCTGGCGCAAGGTCAAGGCGGCAGGTCACGCTGCCGAAGTGCTGGAGGCCGCGCGCGCCGCATGAGCACGAGCCTGCGCGAGATGGCGGTCGAGGTTCTGACCACGGCGGACGGGCGCGCGAAGACCGCGCTGTCGCGCTCGCATGCGCGCGCGTGGTTTGACGCGCGTCGAGCGGGCGCGTCGCTGCCGCTGGGCTTCTATGATGACTGGGTCAAGGCGGCGGATGAGGAATCCA
>SKYA01000207.1 GCA_007128135.1 Paracoccaceae bacterium
TCATCGTCATCGTCATCGGCGTCGGAACCGGCAGGTTCATCCATCCGGCCGAACAGCGGCGCGTCATCCTCGTCCTCGTCCGGTTCGTTGCGGTCGAAATATGCGGCCAGGGCCGACTCGGCTTCTGCCCCTTCTTCCATGGCCTCGGCCGGAGGGTCGAGTTCGTCGAGTTCGTCGAGTTCGTCGAGTTCGTCGAGTTCGTCCAGTTCGTCGATGTCGTCCTCGGCGGAGGACTGTTCTGCCTCCTGCGCCGGGTCATGCTCATGTGCCTCGGCGGCGTCAGGCGCGTGCGCGTCCATCTCATCGGGCTGGTGCTCGGGTTCGTGCCTATCCTGCGCGACAGGTTCCGGCGCCATGTCTTGGGTGGGTCCGGTCTCTTCCGCTGCTGTGTCAGCCTCGGAACCCGCAGCCGCGTCGCGTGCGATGGTGCCTGCGCCATGGGCAGCGGCGGCCGCCACAGGGGCAGCGGCGGACGCGGCAACCGCAGCGCGAATCCGCGCCAGCTTGTCGCCAAAGGCGCCCGGGCCGGGGGCCTCTGTCACGATGGGTTCAGGTGCCTCGGGCATCTGCGGGGGGGCGGCTTCGGACGCCGCCGCGCCTTGCGCAGGCGCGGTCGCTGCGCGACCGGCTGCCTGTGTGACCTCGGGTGCGATCTGCGGTGCAGGGGCGGGCGTCTTGGCCTCGGCTTCCGGGTGGGCGAGTGAGGCCGGTTCCGGTGCAGGCACCGACGACATCAGCGCCTGCGGTGCGAGCGCGGCTCCGAGCGTGTCCTGCCCCGACTGGGGACGAAGGATGATTCCGTTGTCCTGCACCCGCGCTTCCACGCGGCGCTGAATCTCGCGCTCGGCGATCCGGTGGAGCATCTCCGCATCCGGGGTCGGCGGTTCAGCCCCGAAATAGCGATCGCCAGCGGCGAGGTCGCGGAAATACTCGGCGATGGCCTGCATCGTCCCGAAAGGTTCCTCAAACCCTTCGAGCGTGCATGAGAACGTGCCGTAGGACACGGTCAGGATCTTGTTGGGGGCAACCATACCATGCTCACTTTTCTTGACCTGTATAGCGTCAAGGTGATCGATCACCTGAGCGATTCAATGTTCAGACTTGGGTATTTTGATGATCTGACTATGACCATCACTGCCATGATTCGCCCAGAAGCCGACGGTACAGGAATGCAGCGCAAGCTCCAAGAACACAGAGGCGTAACCCTTGTCGGCGGAGGCGTGCTGAGCGCGTCCGACCTGCAACTGGCGCTTGAACTTGCCCCGCGGCTGTTTGCCGCGGACGGAGGCGCGAACCGCAGCGTGGCGCTGGGCCATATGCCCGAACAGGTGATCGGCGATCTCGATTCGCTCGACCCGGAGCTGCGCGCGCGGCTGGGAGAGCGGGTGCTGCATGTGCCGGACCAGGACAGTACCGATCTGGACAAATGCCTGGCGCGGATCGTCGCGCCCTTCATCCTGGCGCTGGGTTTTGACGGGGCGCGGCTCGACCATACGCTCGCGGCGATGACCTCGCTCGCGCGCCACGGGCGCGCGCGCGTTGTGATGCTGGCCGCGCAGGATATCGTGTTCCTCGCGCCGCCCGGGCTGGTGCTGCCGATGGAAGTGGGCGCTCGCGTGTCGCTTTATCCGATGGGACCGGTCACCGGCCGGTCAGAGGGGCTGCACTGGCCGATCGCGGGGATCGGCTTTCGCCCCGGGGCACTGATTGGCACCTCGAACCGTGCCGACGCTGCCCGGGTCATGCTGGAGTTTGACCGGCCCGGCATGCTGGTCCTGCTGGAGCGCGACTACCTGTCCCCGGTGCTTGCGGCATTGCGCGCGGCCCCGGACTGGGATGCGCACGGCCCGGGGAATGGCCCTTCCGCAAGCTAGCGGCCGGGGCGATGCCCGCTCGCTCCGCGCGGGCATCGCCGGGCAGGGGCCGCGTGCTCAGAGCAGGGTTCCCAAGACAACGCCCAGCCCGACCAGCCCCGCGCCCAGAAGTGCGCCGCTGACCGGGCCGATCCGGCGTGCGGCCTGGGTCTTCTCGGGGCGCTGGGCCTGGGCGATCAGCGCGTCCTCGATCAGGCGGGGCAGATGCGGGCCGAACCGGACAAGAATGCGCGCGCTCTGGGCCAGATCACGCGCAAGCGCCTTCGGGCCAACGCTCTCGCGGATATATTCCTCGACCACAGGTCTTGCCACATGCCAGATGTTGATATCTGGGTTGAGAGAGCGCGCGACTCCCTCGACCACGACCATGGTGCGCTGCAACAGGATCAGTTCAGTCCGGGTCTCCATGCCGAATCGTTCGGTCACCTCGAACAGGTAGGCCAGCAGCCGCGCCATCGAGATATGGCGCGCATCCATCCCGAAGATCGGCTCGCCCACCGAGCGCAGCGCGCGGGCGAATTCGTCGATATCACGATCAGGAGGCACATAGCCCGCCTCGAAATGAACCTCGGCCACGCGCCGGTAATCCTTGCGGATGAAGCCGAACAGGATCTCTGCATAAGCCCGGCGGGTAAAGCCGTCGATGCGCCCCATGATGCCGAAATCGAAGGCGATGATCTCGCCCGACGAAGTCACCTTCATGTTGCCCTGATGCATGTCGCCATGAAAGAAACCGTCGCGCAGCGCATGGCGCAGGAACAGCGAGAGCACCCGTGTGCCCAGTTCCGCCCGGTCAATCCCGAGTGCATCCAGTGCCGCGTTATCGCCCATCGGCACGCCTTCGGCCCAGCCCAGCGTCATCACCCGGCGCGAGGACAGGTGCCAGACCGGGCGCGGCACGGAAAAGCCCGCGTCGTTTTCGGTATTGGCGGCGAATTCCGCGGCCGAGGCGGATTCCAGCCTCAGATCCAGCTCGCCCTCGACCACGCTTTCGAAATGCGCGATCACGTCACGCGGGCGCAGGCGCCGCGTCGAGGGCAGCAGCAGTTCGATCAGCCCCGCGGCGAAATAGAAGGCCTCGACATCGCGCATGAAGGCGCGTTCGATGCCTGGGCGCAGCACCTTGACCGCCACCTTGTTTCCCGTCTCTGCCTTGATGGCCCAGTGGACCTGCGCGATCGAGGCCGCCGCAACCGGCTCGGAAAACTCCGTGAACAGCGCGCTCACGGGACGCCCGAGTTCCTCTGCCACCACCGCAATCGCCCTGGTGCGGGGGAAGGGGGGCAACTGGTCCTGAAGATAGCGCAGCTGGTCGGCCAGTTCCGGCCCGACCACATCGGGGCGGGTGGCGAGCGTCTGTCCGAACTTGATATAGGCCGGGCCAAGGGCCGTAAGCGCCCGTGTCAGCGGCGGCAGGGCCGGGTCACCGCGCAGGCCAAGGAACTTGAACGGCCATCCCAGCACACGCGCGACAAAGCGCAGGCGCGGGGGGACGTTCATCTTTTCCAGCACTACCGCCATTGCGCCGGTGCGCTCGAAGGTGGCGCCGGTGCGGATCAGCCGCCAGAGGTTGAAGGGCGCGCGCAGCACGTCAGAGCTTCCAACCCGAATGCAGTGCCGCAATGCCCATCGAGAGATTGCGGTATTTCACAAGGTCGAATCCCGCCTCGCGGATCATGGCCGCGAACCGGTCCTGATCGGGGAAGCGGCGGATCGATTCGACCAGATACTGGTAGCTGTCCCGGTCGCCGGTGACCGCCTTGCCCATGGCCGGGATCACGTTGAAGGAATAGAGGTCATAGAGTTTCTGCATCAGGTCATTGGGGATCTGGCTGAACTCCAGCACCATCAGCCGCCCGCCAGGGCGCAGCACGCGGAAGGCTTCCGACAGCGCGTCTTCGACCCGCGTCACGTTGCGGATGCCGAAGCTGATCGTATAGACATCAAAGCTGTTTGCCTCGAAGGGCAGCGCCATCGCATCACCAGGCGTCCATTCCAGCTGATGCGCCAAGTTGGCGGCTTCGGCGCGTTTCTGACCCTCGACCAGCATCTGCTCGGTCAGGTCCAGCACGGTTGCCCGCGCGCTCTCGCCCGCACGCCTGAGGAAGCGAAAGGCAATGTCGCCAGTGCCGCCAGCGACATCCAGCAGATGCTGGCCGGGGCGGGGCGCGAGCCAGTCCATCATCGCATCCTTCCAGACACGGTGGATGCCCATCGACATCAGATCATTCATCACATCGTATTTCGAGGCGACCGAGGAAAAGACCCCCTGCACGAGGCCCGCCTTCTGATCCTCGGCCACGGTCTGAAATCCGAAATGCGTGGTCTTGTCGCTGTCGCTCATGCGGTCCGCCGTGATGCTGCCTGCCCCTTGCCGGGGTGTTCCCTCCCTCCTTATAGGGGGAACGGGGGGCGATACAATGCGACCCCGTAACCGGATGGAGCGCGCCGATGCCCGAATTGCCCGAGGTCGAGACCGTGCGCCGGGGTCTGGTGCCCGCCATGGAAGGGGTGCGGATCGCGCGCGCGGAGATGCGCCGCGCCGATCTGCGCTGGCCGTTTCCGCCCGACATGGGCGCGCGGCTTTCGGGCGCGCGGGTGCTGCACCTGCGGCGCCGGTCCAAATACCTGCTGGTCGATCTGGACCGGGGCGAGAGCCTGATCGTGCATCTGGGCATGTCGGGGCGGATGGTGGTCTCGGGGCTGGCGGCGCCGCATGTGCCGGGGCAGTTCCATCACGACCACCCGGTGGTTGCGAAGCATGACCATGTGATCCTGCACATGGAAAATGGCGCGCGTGTCACCTTCAACGACCCGCGCCGTTTCGGGGCGATGGATCTCTGCGCGACTGCGGGGCTTGCCGCGCATCCGCTGCTGGCGGAGATCGGACCGGAACCCCTGGGCAACGAGTTTGACGCTGCCTATCTGGCAAGCCGCCTCAAGGGGCGCCGGACCCCGATCAAGGTCGCGCTGCTGGACCAGCGAATCGTTGCGGGGCTGGGCAATATCTATGTCTGCGAGGCGCTGTTTCGCGCAGGCATCAGCCCGCGCCGCGCAGCCGGCCGGATCGGGGCGGCACGCATCGAGGCCTTGACCCGGGCCATCCGTGACACCCTGTCCGAGGCGATCGAGGCGGGCGGATCGAGCCTGCGCGACTACCGCCAGGCCAATGGCGAACTTGGATATTTCCAGCATGCCTTTCGCGTCTATGGCCGCGAGGGTGCGCCCTGCGTCACCCCCGAATGCAGCGCCCGGGTGCGCCGGCTCGTGCAATCCGCGCGCTCGACCTTCTACTGCCCGCACTGCCAGAGATGACTTGAACCCCGCCCCCAAGCTGATATGCCAAGGGGCCTGATCGCAGTAAACAAGGTGCCACCACATGGCCTATGAAACGCTGATCGTCGATATCGAGGATCATGTCGCCCTGATCCGGCTCAATCGCCCCGATGCGCTGAATGCGCTCAACAGCACGATGCTGGGCGAACTGGCCGGCGCGCTTGGCGCCGCAGACAAGAATGACCGCGTGCGCTGCATCGTGATTACCGGCTCGGACAAGGCCTTTGCGGCCGGTGCCGATATCAAGGAGATGTCGGACAAGGGTTTCGTGGACATGTTCGACGCGGATTACTTCGCGCCCGAATCGGACGCGCTGACCCGCGTGCGCAAGCCCATCATCGCAGCCGTGGCAGGCTATGCCCTGGGCGGGGGGTGCGAACTGGCGATGATGTGCGATTTCATCATCGCCGCCGATACCGCCAAGTTCGGCCAGCCCGAGATCAACCTCGGCGTGGTTGCGGGCATTGGCGGTACGCAGCGCCTGACGCGCTTCGTGGGCAAGTCCAAGGCCATGGACATGCACCTGACCGGGCGCTTCATGGATGCCGAGGAAGCCGAGCGCTCGGGGCTGGTCAGCCGTGTCGTGCCGGCCAAGAAGCTGATGGACGAGGCGATGGCCGCTGCCGCCAAGATTGCCGAGAAATCCCAGGTCACGGTCAAGGTGGTCAAGGAGGCCGTCAATCGCAGCTACGAGACCACCCTGCGCGAGGGCATCCTGTTCGAGCGGCGCGTGTTCCACATGCTGTTCGCCTCCGAGGACCAGAAAGAGGGCATGTCGGCCTTTCTGGAAAAGCGCCAGCCGCAATTCCGCGACCGCTGACGCGATTTTCCTGTTTTCTTTGGCGCGCGCCTGCCCTATAGGGCAGGCCTACATGCGCGTGGGCCCGCTTAAGGCATGAATCGTCACTGGTCAGTCCGGCCAGTCGGGTCTGTCGTGCAATCAGGATTGAAACAGATCGCAAAGACGAGAGACCCATGGCAAATACGCTCCAATCCAAGAAACGCGCCCGCCAGATCGAGCGCCGCACAGAAGTGAACAAGGCGCGTCGTTCGCGCATCCGCACCTTCCTGCGCAAGGTCGAGGAAGCCATCGCTTCGGGCGATCAGGCAAGCGCACAGGCCGCCCTGCAGGCCGCCCAGCCCGAACTGGACCGGGGCGTGACCAAGGGCGTGCTGCACAAGAACACGGTTGCCCGCAAGAAATCCCGCCTGTCGGCGCGGATCAAGGCACTGGGCGCCTGACCTCTGGCAGGGCGTCTTCCGCTTCGTGACAAGGCGCCTTCGGGCGCCTTTCGCATGTGCTGCCGGTGTGGCCTTCTGGCACAGGCCTGGCGATTCTTTTTCGATCACGGTTCGGTCAAGTCTCAAGTTCGGTTGCGCGCTGTCGCGCGAAGTTGCTAGGGTCTGGAAGCGACTCGTTTTTGGTCCTTGGGGGAACGAAGACGATTGAGGCACGACATGTCGCACGTGTGTTGAACGTCTCGGAACTTGCGCCGCCACGGCTCCCGTGGCCATCACAAGGCTCTGGACACAGGGAATTTTGTAACTGGTCCACCTGCAGACGAATGTCTGCAATGGTGACGTGTCGATGCTGCGCTCTCGCGCTTCCGGTGCCGCCGGATACAGCGGGGTGCGATCTCTACGAGACTGGTCGTGAGGGCGGCCGGGCAAGAACAAGAACAGGCTGGGGTGCGATGGTTGCTGATCTTTGGGCGGGGATTTCGGATGAATTGCGGCGCGAGGTGGGAGACAGCAATCACAAGAGCTGGATAGCGCCACTGGAATGTATCGAGGTCAGCGAGGATATCCTGCGCCTGCGCGCGCCCTCGCGATTTGTCGGGGACTGGGTGAAGCGCAACTACCACGACCAGATCATTGCGCATCTGCAGAAATCGGGCCTTGCCGTGAAACGGCTGGATTTCGAGTTCGGTCCCGCCCGCGTGGCGGCCGCACCCGAGGCTGCCCGAGTGCGCGCGGGCCACGATGACGGGCTGCAGAGCGCGCCGCTGGATGCGAAACTTTGCTTCGAGAATTTCGTCGTGGGCAAGCCCAATGAACTTGCCCATGCCGCTGCCCGCCGCGTGGCCGAGGGCGCTGCCGTCACCTTCAACCCGCTCTTTCTCTATGGCGGGGTAGGTCTGGGCAAGACCCACCTGATGCAGGCCATCGCTTGGGAATTGCAGGAAAATCGGCCCGACATGCAGGTGCTCTACCTTTCGGCCGAGCAGTTCATGTATCGTTTCGTGCAGGCGCTGCGCGACCGGCAAATCATGGATTTCAAGAACCTGTTCCGCTCGGTCGATGTGCTGATGGTCGATGATGTGCAGTTCATCGCGGGCAAGGACAGCACGCAGGAAGAGTTTTTCCACACCTTCAACGCGCTGGTGGACCAGAACAAGCAGATCGTGATTTCCGCCGACCGCGCGCCGGGCGAGATCAAGGATCTTGAGGCGCGGATATCCTCGCGGCTGCAATGCGGCCTGGTGGTGGATCTGCACCCGACGAATTACGAGCTGCGCCTCGGCATCCTGCAACGCAAGGCCGCGCTGTTCTCGCAAGGCTATGGCAGCATCACCATCGACGACGGCGTGCTGGAGTTTCTGGCGCACAGGATCACCTCGAACGTGCGGGTTCTGGAAGGGGCGCTGCAACGGCTGTTTGCCTTTTCCAGCCTGATCGGGCAGGAGATCACGCTCGACATGGTGCAGGATTGCCTGTCGGACATCCTGCGCACATCCGAGCGGCGGGTGACGGTGGAGGAGATCCAGCGCAAGGTGGCCGAATACTACAATATCCGCCTGTCGGACATGCTTGGCCCCAAGCGCACCCGCACCATTGCCCGGCCGCGTCAGGTGGCGATGTATCTCTCGAAGGAACTCACCTCGCGCTCGCTGCCCGAAATCGGCCGGCGCTTTGGCGGGCGCGATCACACGACCATCCTGCATGGCGTGCGCAAGGTCGAGGAAATGCGCGGCAACGACAGCCAGATCAAGGAAGATATTGAGTTGCTGCGCCGCCTGCTGGAAAACTGAAACCGGCTCGCGCCCAGACCGCGCGCGCTGCGCGAAAAAACGCTTGTCGTCAGGTCAGAATTGGCTAGGCTCTCGCTCCCCGGGGGGCAGAAAAAGCCTGCGGCAAGGAAGGATCGAGGGCATGAAGATCAGTATCGAACGGGCGGTCCTGCTCAAGGCGCTGGGACAGGCGCAGTCAGTTGTCGAACGGCGCAACACGATCCCGATTCTGGCCAATGTCCTGATCGAGACCGACGACGGGCAGATCAGCCTGCGCGCCACCGATCTCGACATCGAGGTGGTGGACCGTGCGCCCGCCATGGTCGAACAGCCGGGCGCGACGACCGTCTCGGCGGTGCTGCTGCACGAGATCGTGCGCAAGCTGCCCGATGGTGCGCTGGTCGAACTGGTCAATGATGCGCGCTCGGGCCGGTTGCAGGTGACGGCAGGGCGCTCGTCCTTCTCGCTGGCGACGCTGCCGAAGGAAGATTTCCCGGTCATGGCCTCGAGCGAATACGCAGCCAATTTCTCGGCCACTGCAAAGGATTTGCGCCGCCTGTTCGACAAGGCGAAATTCGCCATCTCGACCGAGGAGACGCGCTATTACCTGAACGGCGTCTACATGCATGTGGCCGACGCCGAAGGCGTGCGCGTGCTGCGCTGCGTGGCAACCGACGGGCACAGGCTCGCGCGGATCGACGCGCCCCTGCCCGCCGGGGCCGAGGCGATGCCCGGCGTGATCGTTCCGCGCAAGACCGTGGGCGAATTGCGCAAGCTGCTGGAAGACGACGACATGCAGATCGCCGTCTCGGTGTCCGAGACCAAGGTGCGCTTCGCCACGCCCGACATCACGCTGACCTCCAAGGTCATCGATGGCACCTTCCCCGACTATACCCGCGTGATCCCGACCCAGAACACCCGCAAGCTGGAAGTGGATGCGAGTGAATTCGCCAAGGCGGTGGACCGGGTCGCGACTGTCTCTTCCGAGCGTTCGCGCGCCGTGAAGCTCGCGCTGGAGGATGACCGCCTGATCCTGTCGGTCAATGCCCCCGATTCGGGCGCGGCCGAAGAGGAACTGATCGTGTCCTATGGCGACGAGCGGCTGGAGATCGGTTTCAACGCGAAATACCTGCTCGAGATCGCCAGCCAGGTGGACCGCGAGAATGCTGTCTTCCTGTTCAACAGCTCGGGCGACCCGACGCTGATGCGCGAGGGCAATGACATGAGCGCCGTCTATGTCGTGATGCCGATGCGGGTGTGATTCGGGCA